>NZ_JBEZUZ010000055.1:0-49849 GCF_040636735.1 Streptomyces sp. NPDC035033
CGGCCGCCGCCTACCCGTCCGCCTGAGGGACCGTCAGCAGGCTCCGCGCGTGCGCCAGATAGCCCGCGAGGGCGAGTTCGAAGGCGTGGTCGGCGCGGCCCTCCGGGGCCGCGCCGAGGGCGGCGGCCAGGCGCGGGGTGGCCGTCTCGTCGGCCACCTCCCACATCGCCTCCGGCGCGGCGAGGTCCAGCGCCGAACCGAGCACCAGGTTCTCCAGGCCGATGATCACCGGCATGACGTCCGGCAGCGCGAACCCCGCGTCGAGGAGCAGCGTCACCGCCCGCTCGTAGTGGTCGAGCACCTCGGGCGCCCGCACCGGTGAGGCCATGAGCAGCGGGATCGTCCGGGGGTGGGCGGCGAAGGCGGCCCGGTAGGAGCGGGCCCAGGCGGCCATGGCGGCGTCCCAGGGGGCGCCGGCCAGCGTCTGCGGGTCGATGCCGGAGACCACCCGCTCGCGCAGCAGCTCGATGATCCCGTCCCGCCCGTCCACGTGGTGGTAGACGGAGGCCGTCTGCACCCCGAGCCGCTTCGCGATCTGCGGCACGCTGAGATCGCCCAGCTCGTCGACGACCGCGAGCGCCGTGGTGGTGATCCGCTCCCGGTCGAGGAGGGGTCTGCGCGGCCGGCCCATGCGAGGTCACTCCCTGTCCATGTTCCCGTCGGGTCTTCCCCCGCGGTCCGAGGCGAGGTTACATTGCGGCAACCGAAAGCCTTTAGGTTTCCGTCTCCCCGCGGAACCCCCCTGCCACGGAAGGGCTTCCCCCCGCATGCCCGGAACCACCCCCGAACAGCCGCCGGGACTCCGCACCGGCACCCTCACCACCAGCGACATCACCTTCTTCGTCGTCTCCGCCGCCGCCCCGCTCACGGTGATGGCCGGCGTCGCCCCCGTCGCCCTCCTGCTCGGCGGCATCGGCGCCCCCGCCGGCTACCTCCTGGCCGGCCTCACCCTCACCGTCTTCGCCGTCGGCTTCACCACCATGAGCCGGCACGTCCGCTCCGGCGGCGCCTTCTACGCGTACATCACCCGCGGCCTCGGCGTCCCCCTCGGCATCGCCGCCGCCCTCGTCGCCATGCTCGGCTACAACGGCATGGAGATCGGCGTCTACGGCCTCCTCGGCTCGGCCACCTCCGACACCGCCGCCGCCTTCGGCCTCAACGTCCCCTGGCTCCCCGTCTCCCTCGCCGGCCTGCTGGTGATCTGGTACGGCGGCTACCGCTCCATCGACTTCGGCGCCAAGGTCCTCGGCGTCCTCCTGGTCGCCGAGACCGGCATCCTCGTCCTGCTCGCCGGCGGCGTCCTCCTCGACGGCGGCGCCGACGGCCTCTCGCTCGCCGGATTCGCCCCCGGGCACGTCCTCACCGGCGGCATGGCCGCCGTCCTGGCCTTCGCCTTCGCCGCCTTCACCGGCTTCGAGTCCACCGTCATCTACCGCCGCGAGGCCCGCGACCCCGACCGGACCGTCCCCCGCGCCACCTACCTCGCGGTCGCCTTCCTCGGCGTCTTCTACGCCTTCGTCGTCTGGACCGTCGTCCAGGCCTTCGGCGACGACGAGGTCGTCCGGGCCGCCGCCGAGGACCCCGGCGGCCTCTTCTTCGCCGCCGTCACCACCTACGTCGGAGCCTGGGCCGCCGACCTGATGCACGTCCTCATCGTCACCAGCGTCCTCGCCTCCCTCCTCGCCTTCCACAACGCCATCAACCGCTACGCCCTCGCCCTCGCCGAGGAGGGCGTCCTCCCGAAGGCCCTCGGCCGGATCCACCCCCGCCACCGCTCCCCGTACGTCGCCGGGGCCGCGCAGACCGCGCTCGGCGCCGTCGTCGTCCTCGCCTTCGCGCTCGCCGGCGCCGACCCGTACCAGCAGCTGCTGCTCTGGGTGAACACCCCCGGCATGCTCGGCCTGATGCTCCTCCAGCTGCTCGCCGCCCTCGCCGTCCCCTGCTTCTTCCGCCGGATCCCGCACCGCGAGGGCGTCTGGCGCACCCTGGTCGCCCCCGTCGCCGCCTTCGTCCTGCTCGCCGGCGCGATCGTCCTGGTCACCGCCAACATCGAGCTCTTCACGGCGGCCTCCACCGCCGTCAACACCGTCCTCGTCGCCCTCGCCCCCGCCGTCCTCGTCCTCGGCCTGCTGCTCGCGCGCCGCCTGCGCCGCACCCGCCCCGAGGTGTACGCCCGCTTCGCCGCCGAACCCGACCCGCAAGGAGAAGAGTCCCCGTGTCCGCAGCCGCAGACCTCGTCCTCGTCAACGCCCGCGTCCGCGACCCCGGGCCCACCGGCCACACCGCTGTCGCCGTCCGCGACGGACTGATCGCCGCCGTCGGCTCCACCGCCGACGCCCGCGACTGGACCGGACCGGGCACCGAGACCGTCGACCTGGCCGGCGCCACCCTCGTCCCCGGCCTCACCGACGCCCACAGCCACCCCGTCTGGGGCCTGGAGATGTCCACCGGCACCGACCTCTCCGCCGTCACCGGCCTCGACGGGCTCCGCGCGGCGCTGAGGGGCGCCGAGCGCCGCGAGGGCTGGGTCCTCGGCTTCGGCCTCGACCACAACGTCTTCGGCGGCCGCCCGATCCACCGCGACCTGATCGAGGACGCCCTGGACGGCGCCCCCGCCTTCCTCCGGCTCTACGACGGCCACTCCGCGCTCGCGAGCGGCGCCGCCCTGAAGGCCGCCGGCATCGACGGGCCCCGCGCCTTCACCCAGCGCTCCGAGATCGTCTGCGACGCCGACGGGCACCCCACCGGACACCTCAACGAGCACGCCGCCATGGACCTGATGACCCCGGTCCTGCCCGTCACCCCCTACGCCGAGCGCCGCGACCGGCTCGTCGCCCTGCTCTCCGCCATGGCCGCCACCGGCCTCACCGCCGCCCACGTCATGGACCTCGGCGGCCACGACGTCCCCGGCCTGCTCGCCGCGGTCGAGGAGGACGGCGACCTGCCGGTCCGCCTCCGCCTCGCGCCCTGGTGCATGCCCGGCGCGACGGAGGAGGAGCTGGACGCCCTCGTACGGCTCCAGGGGCGGGCCGGCCGGAACTGGCGGATCGGCGGCGTGAAGTTCTTCATGGACGGCACCGTCGAGGGCGGCACCGCCTGGCTGGAACACGCCGACTGCCACGGCCAGGGCACCGACGCCTTCTGGCCCGACCCCGAGGCGTACTCCGCCGCCGTCCGCCGCCTCCACCGGGCCGGCGTCCCCACCGCCACCCACGCCATCGGCGACGCCGCCGTCCGCCACGTCCTGGACACCGTCGAGACCCTCGGCGCGGGCGGGCCCCGGCACCGGATCGAGCACATCGAGACCGTCCCCGACGACCAGCTCGGCCGCTTCGCCGCCCTCGGCGTCACCGCCTCGATGCAGCCCCCGCACACCGCGTACACCCGCGCCGACCACACCGACCAGTGGTCCGTGCGGCTCGGCGGGGAGCGGGCCGCGCGGGCCTGGCGCTGCCGGGACCTCCGCGAGGCCGGCGCCCGCCTGGCGCTCGGCTCGGACTGGCCCATCGCGCACTACGACGCCCGCGAGGTCCTCGCCACCGCCCGCGCCCCGCGCGGCGCCGCCTCGGCCCGCCAGGGGCTGACCGGCCTGATGGCCCTGGAGGGCATGACGAGCCACGCGGCCCACGCGGCGGGGGAGGAGGCGCTGACCGGCCGCGTCGCCCCGGGGCTGCGCGCCGACCTGACCGTCCTGGCCCTGGATCCGACGGAGGCCCCCGCCGACGAAACGGCGGAGGCCCCGGTCCTGCTCACGGTCAGCGGCGGCCGGATCACCTACCGGAGCTGACCCGCTCCTCACGCTCCTCGCGCTCCTCGGCCCTGTCCGCGTCCGTCCCCCTCGGGGCGGACGCGGCCGGCTCCACGGCCGTCAGCGGCTCCACCCGCTTCGACAGGCGGTGCGGCCAGGTGCCGTACCAGAAGTAGGCGACGGCGAAGCCGAAGGCGAGGCAGATCATGCCGCCCACCGCGTCCAGCCAGAAGTGGTTGGCGGTCGCCACGATCACGACCAGGGTCGCCGCCGGGTAGAGCAGGCCCAGGATCCGGGCCCACGGGGCCTTCGCCAGGAAGAAGATCGTCAGCCCGCACCACAGCGACCAGCCGATGTGCATCGACGGCATCGCCGCGTACTGGTTCGACATGTGCTTCAGGTCGCCCGAGGCCATCGAGCCCCAGGTGTGGTGCACCAGGACGGTGTCGATGAAGTCCTTGTTCTCCATCAGCCGCGGCGGCGCGAGCGGGTACAGGTAGTAGCCGACCAGGGCCACGGCGGTGGTGGCGAAGAGGACCGTGCGGAACGCGGCGTAACGGCCCGGCTGCCCTCGGTACAGCCACACGAGCACACCGATGGTGACGACGAAGTGCAGCGTCGCGTAGTAGTAGTTCATCCCCACGATGAGCCACGTCACCGAGTTCACGGCGTGGTTGACCGCGTGCTCGAAGGCGAGGCCGAGGGACTCCTCGGTCCGCCAGATCCAGTCCGCGTTCCGCAGCGCCTCGGCCTTCTGCTCGGGCACCGCGTTGCGGATCAGCGAGTACACCCAGTAACTGACCGCGATCAGCAGCAGTTCGAACCAGATCCGGGGGCGCCGGGGGCTGCGCGTGCGCAGCCACGCCCACCGGCCGTCGGCCACGATGGGTGACGACGGGGTCGTCCGGTCGTCCAAACTCTTCACGGTCGTTTCACCCATAGGCAGAGAGTTTGCCAGATCCACGCCCCCCGACCGATCATCCCTCCGACGGGTGTGCGGCGCACCCTCTCCCTCTCAGGTACTACGGGGCGGGAGGCGCCGAGGCCGTGGAGCCGCGGACCACCAGCTCCGGCATGAAGACGAACTCGGAGTGCGGGGCCGGAGTGCCGCCGACCTCCTCCAGGAGGGCCCGGACCGCCGCCTGCCCCATCGCCTGCACGGGCTGCCGGATGGTGGTCAGCGGCGGGTCGGTGAAGGCTATGAGCGGGGAGTCGTCGAAGCCGACGACGGAGACGTCCCGCGGCACGCTCAGCCCCTGCTACCGGGCCGCGCGGATCGCGCCGAGCGCCATCATGTCGGAGGCGCAGACCACCGCCGTGCAGCCCTTGGAGATCAGGGCCGCCGCCGCGGCCTGGCCGCCCTCCAGGGTGTACAGGGAGTGCTGGATCAGCTCCTCGGACTCCTCGGCGGTGAGGCCGAGCCGGTCCCGCATCCCCTTCTGGAACCCCTCGATCTTGCGGAGCACCGGCACGAACCGCTTGGGTCCGACGGCGAGCCCGATCCGGGTGTGGCCGAGGGCGGCGAGGTGGGTGACCGCCAGCTGCATCGCGGCCCGGTCGTCGGGGGAGACGAAGGGCGCCTGCACCTTGGGGGAGAAGCCGTTGATGAGGACGTACGGGACGCCCTTGCCGCGGAGCTGGTCGTAGCGGGAGGTGTCCGCCGTGGTGTCCGCGTGCAGACCGGAGACGAAGATGATGCCGGCCACCCCGCGCTCCACCAGCATGTCGGTGAGCTCGTCCTCGGTGGACCCGCCGGGGGTCTGGGTGGCGAGCACCGGGGTGTAGCCCTGGCGGGTCAGGGCCTGCCCGATGACCTGCGCGAGGGCCGGGAAGATGGGGTTGTCCAGTTCGGGGGTGATCAGCCCGACCAGGCCGGCGCTGCGCTGGCGCAGCCGTACCGGGCGCTCGTAACCGAGCACGTCGAGCGCGGCAAGCACGGATTCGCGGGTGGCCGTGGCCACACCGGGCTTGCCGTTGAGCACGCGGCTGACTGTGGCTTCACTGACCCCCGCCTGGGCTGCGATGTCGGCAAGCCGCGCGGTCATGAGAGTGGACTGTACCGGTCACAGCGCGTATTGCCCACCGGCCGGGCGGCCTCCGCTCACCGCAAGGCGGTTCGCAAGGTCTTGCAGGTCTTGCGGTGGGGCGCGGGGGCCGAGTCGAGCGGAGGAAACGATTCCGCAGTCCGGAGAGGGCACCTCCGGAGCCGCGCCGGCCCGGATGATCCGGGCGAAAGGGCGGAAGTGGCCCCTCCGCGCCGCTGTCAAGCGCCCCGACGGCAACCTTCAGGACACGCGGATGTAACGATCGCCGGTCCTTGCAGAAATTTCACGCAAGCTCTTTCGGCGCGTTTTCATCCCTGTTACGTTCCTGGCAACCCGGAGCGCCGCGAGGGAGCGGTCGCAATGAGGAAGGTTCCAGCCCCTCGTCACCCCGGGATCATGTTGAAGGAGTTCACATGCGGCGTGGCATAGCGGCCACCGCGCTGGTCGCGGCCCTGGGCGTCACCCTGGCGGCGTGCGGCGGTAGCGACAGCGGTTCCAACGGCGCCTCGAAGGGCTCGGGCGAGCTCTCCGGCACCGTGACCTGGTGGGACACCTCCACGGTCGGCTCCGAGGACAAGGTCTTCAAGAAGCTCGCCGAGGACTTCACCAAGAAGCACCCGAAGGTCACCGTCAAGTACGTGAACGTGCCCTTCGGCGAGGCGCAGAACAAGTTCAAGAACGCCGCCCAGTCCGGCTCCGGCGCTCCCGACGTGATCCGCTCCGAGGTCGCCTGGACCCCCGAGTTCGCCGACCTCGGCTACCTCGCCCCGCTGGACGGCACCGCCGCGCTGAAGGACCAGGGCGACTTCCTGGAGCAGGCCGCCGCCTCCACCAAGTACAACGGCAAGACCTACGCCGTGCCGCAGGTCATCGACTCCATGGGCATCTTCTACAACAAGAAGATCTTCAAGGACGCCGGCGTCCAGGTCCCGAAGACCATCGACGAGCTGAAGACCGTCTCCGCCAAGATCAAGGAGAAGACCGGCAAGACCGGCCTGTACCTCCGCGGCGACGACCCGTACTGGTTCCTCTCCTTCCTGTACGGCGAGGGCGGCGACATGGTCGACGCCGCCGACAAGAAGATCACGATCGACGACGAGTCCGGCGTCAAGGCCTTCAAGACCGTCAAGGACCTCGTCGACTCCAAGGCCGCGATCACCGACGCGACCAACGGCTGGGACAACATGCAGGCCGCCTTCAAGGACGGCAAGGTCGCCATGATGATCAACGGCCCGTGGGCCGTGGCCGACACCTACGCCGGCAAGGAGTTCGCCGACAAGGCCAACCTCGGCATCGCCCCCGTCCCGGCGGGCTCCGCCGGCCAGGGCGCCCCGCAGGGCGGCCACAACCTCGCCGTCTACGCCGGCTCCAAGAACCTGGACGCCTCCTACGCCTTCGCCGAGTACATGACCTCGGCCGAGAGCCAGGCCAAGATCGCCCAGGAGCTCAGCCTCCTCCCGACCCGGCAGTCCACGTACCTCCAGCAGGGCGTCGCCGGGAACGAGATGATCGCGTTCTTCAAGCCGATCGTCGAGAAGGCCGTCGAGCGCCCGTGGATCCCCGAGGGCGGCAGCCTCTTCGAGCCGGTCAAGGTCGAGTACACCAAGGTCCTCACCGGTCAGACCACGCCGGAGGCCGGCGCCAAGGCCGTCGGCGACGCCTACCGCAAGCTCCTGAAGGACTGGAAGTAAGAAGGAAGGCAGGCCGGCTGATGGCTGTGGACACCCCCAGCCAGTCGGTGGCGAAGGCCGCGGGCGAGCACGTCGCCCGCGGCCGGAGCCGCGGAACTGGTTCCCCGCGACGGGCGGCGAAGCGCTCCCTCTCCACCCACTGGTACGCCTGGGCGATGGTCGCCCCGGTGGTGATCGTGATCGGCGTGATCATCGGTTATCCGCTGGTCCGCGGCATCTACCTGTCGTTCACCGACGCCAACGAGCGCAACGTCGCGCGGACGATCGGCGTCAACGAGATCCCGGCCACCTACGAGTTCATCGGCCTGGACAACTACACCGACGCGATCACGGGCAGCCAGTTCCTCGGCACCCTCGGGTGGACGATCGTCTGGACCGTCTCCTGCGTGGCGGTCACCTTCGCCCTCGGCCTGGCCCTCGCCAACGTCCTCAACCGCAAGATCGCCGGCCGCTCCGTCTACCGGATGATGCTGATCCTGCCCTGGGCGGTCCCCGGCTTCGTCTCGGTCTTCGCCTGGCGCTTCCTCTACGACGAGCGCCGCGGCCTGCTCAACCAGATCCTCTCCGGGGTCGGCCTCGACGCCGTCCCGTGGCTCAACGACCCGCTGATGGCCAAGTTCGCCGTCATCGCCGTCAACGTCTGGCTCGGCGTCCCCTTCATGATGGTCGCCCTCCTCGGCGGCCTCCAGTCCATCCCCGGCGAGCTCTACGAGGCCGCCGAGATGGACGGCGCCAACGCCTGGCAGCGCTTCCGGAACATCACCATGCCCGGCCTGCGCTCCGTCTCCACCACGGTCCTGCTGCTCTCCACCATCTGGACCTTCAACATGTTCCCGGTGATCTTCCTGCTCACCCGGGGCGGACCCGGCGAGGCCACCCAGATCCTCGTCACCCAGGCGTACAAGTTCTCCTTCGAGATCAGCCCGCGCGACTTCGCCCAGTCGTCCACGTGGGGCGTCCTCATCCTGGTGCTCCTGATGATCTTCGCCGCGATCTACCAGCGCGTCCTCCGCAAGCAGGGAGAAGTCTGGTGACCACCACGACCCCCACGGCCCAGCGCCCCGCCCCCCAGGTCATGAACACCCCGATCCGGGGCCGCCGCTCGCCGCTCGCCTCGGTGGCGCTGCACCTCACCCTGATCGTCGCCTCCGTGATCGCCGTCTTCCCGGTGCTGTGGGTCCTGCTGACCTCGCTCAAGCCCGCGAAGTACGCGACCACCACGGACTTCTTCAAGGAGACGACGTTCGAGAACTACACGAACCTGCTGAGGGACACCCCGTTCCTCACCTGGTTCGGGAACTCGCTCCTCGTCGCCGCGCTCACCACGCTCATCGGCGTCTTCATCTCCGCCACCACCGGCTACGCGGTCAGCCGCTTCCGCTTCCCCGGCAAGCGCGGCCTGATGTGGACCCTGCTCGTCACCCAGATGTTCCCGGTCGCCGTCCTCATCGTGCCGATCTACAACATCATGGCGTCGCTCGGCCTGCTCAACCAGGCGGCCGGCCTGGTCATCACCTACCTGACCATCGCCGTCCCGTTCTGCGCCTGGATGATGAAGGGCTTCTTCGACGGCATCCCGCGCGAGATCGACGAGTCGGGGTACGTCGACGGGCTCACCCCCTTCGGCACCTTCTGGCGGCTGATCCTGCCGCTCGCCAAGCCGGGCATCGCGGTGACCGCCTTCTACTCCTTCATCACCGCCTGGGGCGAGGTCGCCTACGCCTCCGCCTTCATGGTCGGCGACGAGAACCTGACGCTCGCCGGCGGCCTGCAGAAGTTCGTCAACCAGTACGGGGCCCAGTGGGGCCCGATGACGGCGGCCTCCGTCCTCATCGCCATCCCCGCCGCCCTGGTGTTCCTCTTCGCCCAGCGCCACCTCGTCACCGGCATGTCCGCCGGCGCGGTGAAGGGCTGACGGCCCTGAGCGCCGAACCCGTACGCCCCTCCTTACCTCCCAGGGAAGACATGACCCAGCACCTCGCCGCCCCCGCCGCCGCCCCCACCACCGGCACCGACACGGGCTGGTGGAGAGACGCGGTGATCTACCAGGTCTACCCGCGCAGCTTCGCCGACGGCAACGGCGACGGCATGGGCGACCTGGTGGGCATCCGCAGCCGGCTGCCGTACCTCAAGGAGCTCGGCGTCGACGCCGTCTGGCTCTCCCCCTTCTACGCCTCCCCGCAGGCCGACGCCGGGTACGACGTCGCCGACTACCGGGCCATCGACCCCATGTTCGGCACGCTGCTCGACGCCGACGCCCTGATCCGCGAGGCCCACGAGCTGGGCCTGCGCATCATCGTGGACCTGGTCCCCAACCACTCCTCGGACCAGCACGAGTGGTTCCAGCGCGCCCTCCGGGAGGGCCCCGGCTCCCCGCTGCGCGAGCGCTACCACTTCCGCCCCGGCAAGGGCGAGAACGGCGAGCTCCCGCCCAACGACTGGGAGTCCATCTTCGGCGGCCCCGCCTGGACCCGGGTCGAGGACGGCGAGTGGTACCTGCACCTCTTCGCGCCCGAGCAGCCCGACTTCAACTGGGAACACCCCGCGGTCCGCGACGAGTTCCGCTCCATCCTGCGCTTCTGGCTCGACATGGGCGTCGACGGCTTCCGCGTCGACGTCGCCCACGGCCTGGTCAAGGCCGCCGGCCTGCCCGACATCGGCGCCCACGACCAGCTGAAGCTGCTCGGCAACGACGTCATGCCCTTCTTCGACCAGGACGGCGTCCACGAGGTCTACCGCTCCTGGCGGCAGATCCTCGCCGAGTACGACGGGGAGCGGATCCTCGTCGCCGAGGCGTGGACCCCGACCGTCGAGCGCACCGCCAACTACGTGCGCCCCGACGAGATGCACCAGGCGTTCAACTTCCAGTACCTGGGCACCCACTGGGACGCGGCCGAGCTGCGCACCGTCATCGATGCCTCGCTGGAGGCGATGCGCCCGGTCGGCGCCCCCACCACCTGGGTGCTCTCCAACCACGACGTCACCCGGCACGCCACCCGCTTCGCCAACCCGGCGGGCCTCGGCACCCAGCTGCGCACCCCCGGCGACCGCGAGCTGGGCCTGCGCCGGGCCCGCGCCGCGACCCTGCTGATGCTGGCGCTGCCCGGTTCCGCGTACGTGTACCAGGGCGAGGAGCTGGGCCTGCCGGACGTCACCGACCTGCCCGACGAGGTGCGCCAGGACCCGTCCTTCTTCCGCGCCACCGGCCAGGACGGCTTCCGCGACGGCTGCCGGGTGCCGATCCCGTGGACCGTCGAGGGCTCCTCGTACGGCTTCGGCGACGGCGGCTCCTGGCTGCCGCAGCCCGCGACCTGGGGCGCCCTGAGCGTCGAGGCGCAGGCCGGCGACCCCGGCTCCACCCTGGAGCTGTACCGCAGCGCGCTCGCCGTCCGCCGCGAGCGCCCCGAACTCGGTGCGGGCGACTCCGTCGAGTGGCTGGAGGCACCCGAGGGTGTGCTCTCCTTCCGCCGCGGCGGCTTCGTCTGCACCGCCAACACCACCGGCCGGGCCATCTCCGTCCCGCTGCCCGGCCGGTATCTCCTCTCCAACGAGGACGTCAGGATCGTGGACGACGCCGCAGAGGTGCCGGCCGACACCACCGTCTGGTGGGCGGTGTGACGATCCCCCCGCCGCGGGGCACCGGCAACGGCGCCCCGCGGCTCGCGGACATCGCGGCCCAGTCCGGCGTCAGCGAGGCCACCGTCAGCCGGGTCCTCAACGGCAAGGCGGGGGTGGCCGGCGCGACCCGGCACAAGGTGCTCGCGGCGCTCGACGTGCTCGGCTACGAGCGTCCGGTCCGGCTCAAACGCCGCAGCGCGGGCCTCGTCGGGCTCGTGGTGCCCGAGCTGACCAACCCGATCTTCCCGGCCTTCGCGCAGGTCGTCGAGCAGGTGCTGGCCGGGCACGGCTACACGCCGGTGCTCTGCACCCAGATGCCCGGCGGCGCCACCGAGGACGAGCTGGTCGACCAGCTCGTGGAGCGCGGGGTGGCCGGCATCGTCTTCCTCTCCGGGCTGCACGCGGACGCCTCCGCCGACCCGGCCCGGTACGCCCGGCTGACCGAGCGGGGCGTGCCGTACGTCCTCATCAACGGCTACCACGAGCGGATCGACGCCACCTTCGTCTCCCCGGACGACCGGGCCGCCGCCCGGATGGCCGTGCGGCACCTCGCCGAGCTCGGCCACGAGCGGATCGGCCTCGCCACCGGACCCACCCGCTACGTGCCCTCGCGCCGCAAGGCGGAGGGCTTCGCCGCCGAGCTGTACGAGGTGCTCGGCGTGGAGCGGGCGGAGGCCGAACGTTTCGTGCGGCCCACCCTGTTCGGCGTCGAGGGCGGTCACGCGGCCGCCGAGATCCTGCTCGACGAGGGCTGCACCGGGATCGTCTGCGGCTCCGACCTGATGGCGCTCGGCGTCGTCCGGGCGGCCCGCGCCCGGGGCCTCGACGTGCCCCGGGACGTCTCCGTCGTCGGCTTCGACGACTCCCCGCTGATCGCCTTCACCGACCCGCCGCTGACCACCGTGCGCCAGCCCGTGCAGGCCATGGCGACGGCGGCCGTCGGCGCGCTCCTGGAGGAGATCGAGGGCAGTCCGGTGCAGCGCACCGAGTTCGTCTTCCAGCCCGAGCTGGTCGTCCGCGGCTCCACCGCGCAGCCGCCGTGCGCGGCGCCGTAACTCCTTGCGCAATCCCTTGCGGAGGGCGTGCCGGAAGTATTGACCGCACGCCTGTACGCCCCTACGGTCGCGGCTGAAAACAGTTGCTGAGAATTTCGGCAACTTCTTGCGAACAGCTCTCACACGACAGGGACGTCGTACAGGAGGAAGCATGGCAAGAAGGACCGTGGCCGCTGCACTCGCCCTCGTGGCGGGAGCCGCTGCGGCCGTCACGGCGAACGCCCCGGCGCAGGCCGCGCCGCCGGGGACCAAGGACGTCACCGCCGTGATGTTCGAGTGGAACTTCGCCTCGGTGGCCCGGGAGTGCACCGACCGCCTCGGCCCCGCCGGCTACGGCTACGTGCAGGTCTCCCCGCCCCAGGAGCACATCCAGGGCGCCCAGTGGTGGACCTCGTACCAGCCCGTCAGCTACAAGATCGGCGGCCGGCTCGGGGACCGCGCCGCCTTCAAGAACATGATCGACACCTGTCACGCCGCCGGCGTGAAGGTGGTCGCGGACTCGGTCATCAACCACATGGCGAACAGCTCCGGCACGGGAACGGCCGGGACCGCGTTCTCCAAGTACGACTACCCCGGGCTCTACTCCGGCGCCGACATGGACGACTGCCGCGCCACCATCTCGAACTACCAGGACCGGGGCAACGTCCAGAACTGCGAACTCGTCGGCCTGCCCGACCTCGACACCGGCGAGGAGTACGTCCGCGGGAAGATAGCCGGCTACCTCAACGACCTCCTGTCGCTCGGCGTCGACGGCTTCCGCGTCGACGCCGCCAAGCACATGCCGGCCGCCGACCTCGCCGCCATCAAGGCCAAGCTGACGAACCCGAACGCCTACTGGAAGCTGGAGGCCATCCACGGCGCCGGCGAGGCCGTCTCCCCGAGCGAGTACCTCGGCAGCGGCGACGTCCAGGAGTTCCGCTACGCCCGCGACCTCAAGCGGGTCCTCCAGAACGAGAAGCTCGCCTACCTGAAGAACTTCGGCGAGTCCTGGGGCCACATGCCGTCGGGCCAGTCCGGCGTCTTCGTCGACAACCACGACACCGAGCGCCAGGGCGACACCCTGACCTACAAGGACGGCGCGAACTACACCCTCGCCTCCGTCTTCATGCTGGCCTGGCCCTACGGCTCCCCGGACGTCCACTCCGGCTACGAGTGGACCGACAAGGACGCGGGACCGCCCAACGGCGGCCGGGTGAACGCCTGTTACGCGGACGGCTGGAAGTGCCAGCACGCCTGGCGCGAGATCTCCTCCATGGTCGCCTTCCGCAACACCGCCCGCGGCGAGGCCGTCTCGAACTGGTGGGACAACGGCAACAACGCGATCGCGTTCGGCCGCGGCTCCAAGGCGTACGTGGCGATCAACCACGAGTCCTCCGCCCTCACCCGCACCTTCCAGACCTCCCTCCCGGCCGGCACCTACTGCGACGTGCAGTCGAACAACCCGGTCACGGTCAACGCCTCCGGACAGTTCACCGCCACCCTCGGCGCGAACACCGCCCTCGCCCTCCACACCGGGGCCAAGAACTGCGGCTCCGGCACCACCCCGCCGCCCGCCACCACCACCGGCGCCTCCTTCAACGTCACCGCCACCACGGTGCCGGGCCAGAACATCCACGTCGTCGGCAACCGCGCCGAGCTCGGCAACTGGGCCCCCGCCGCCGCCCCCAAGCTCGACCCGGCCGCCTACCCCGTGTGGAAGCTGGCCGTGAACCTGCCCGCCGGCACCACCTTCGAGTACAAGTACGTCCGCAAGGACGCCGCCGGCAACGTCACCTGGGAGTCCGGCGCCAACCGCACCGCGACCGTCCCCGCCTCCGGCCAGGTCGTCCTGAACGACACCTTCCGCAGCTGAGCCCCCTCCCTCCGCAGGGCCGCCCCGACCGGGGCGGCCCCCTCTTCCCGTACCTCCAGGGAGCCCCCGTGATACCCAAGAGAACGGCCGTGGCGCTCGCCGCGGCCCTCGTCGCCGCCCTCGTCCCGGCCCTGCCCGCGACCGCCGCGCCCCGCCCGCCGGCCCCGCCCTCCGACCGGGTGCTCGCCGCCGAACCGGCCCGCCAGGACCTCACCCGCGAGCAGTTCTACTTCGTGCTGCCCGACCGGTTCGCCAACGGCGACGCCTCCAACGACCGGGGCGGCCTCACCGGCAGCCGCACCGCCACCGGCTTCGACCCCACCGACAAGGGCTTCTACCAGGGCGGCGACCTCAAGGGCCTCACCCAGCGCCTGGACTACATCAAGGGCCTCGGCACCACCGCCATCTGGATGGCGCCCATCTTCAAGAACCGGCCCGTGCAGGGCGAGGGCAAGGACGCCTCGGCCGGCTACCACGGCTACTGGATCACCGACTTCACCCAGGTCGACCCGCACTTCGGCACCAACGACGACCTGAAGAAGCTGATCGCCGCCGCCCACGCCAAGGGCATGAAGGTCTTCTTCGACGTCATCACCAACCACACCGCCGACACCGTCGACTACGCCGAGAAGAAGTACGGCTACCGCCCCAAGGGCGCCTACCCGTACCTCGACAAGGACGGCCGCCCCTTCGACGACCGCATCGCGATCGGGAAGGTGGACGCCGACTCCTTCCCGTACACCCCCGTCGAGCGGACCGGCGACAAGGTCCCGGCCTGGCTCAACGACCCCACGATGTATCACAACCGCGGCGACTCCACCTGGCAGGGCGAGTCCGCCGAGTACGGCGACTTCGTCGGCCTCGACGACCTGTGGACCGAGCGCCCCGAGGTCGTCGAGGGCATGAAGCGGATCTACGAGACGTGGGTCCGCGACTTCGACATCGACGGCTTCCGCATCGACACCGTCAAACACGTCGACCTGGACTTCTGGACCCAGTGGGCCACCGCCCTGGACGCCTACGCGAAGAAGCGGGGCCGCGAGGACTTCTTCATGTTCGGCGAGGTCTACTCCGCCGACACCGCCGTCACCAGCCCCTACGTCACCCGCGGCCGGCTCGACGCCACCCTCGACTTCCCCTTCCAGGACGCCGCCCGCGCCTTCGCCTCCCAGGGCGCCGGCGCCGACCGCCTCGCCAGGGTCTTCGGCGACGACCACAAGTACACTGCCCGGCACGCCAACGCCTACGAGCAGGTCACCTTCCTCGGCAACCACGACATGGGCCGCTTCGGGACCTTCCTCAAGCAGGACAACCCGCACGCCTCCGACGCCGAACTCCTCCGCCGTGCCACCCTCGCCAACGAGCTGATGTTCCTCTCCCGGGGCAACCCGGTGATCTACTCCGGCGACGAGCAGGGCTTCACCGGCGCCGGCGGCGACAAGGACGCCCGCCAGCCCCTCTTCGGCACCGGCGTCGCCGACTACCTCGACGACGACCAGCTCGGCACCGACCGCACCCACGCCTCCGACGCGTACGACACCGCGCACCCCGTCTACCGGTCGATCGCCGCCCTGTCCCGGCTGACCAAGGCGCACCCCGCCCTCCGTGACGGCGTCCAGCGCACCCGCCTCACCGAGGGCTCCGTCTACGCCGCCTCCCGCACCGACGCGAAGCAGCGCGTCGAGTACCTGGTCGCCGCCAACAGCGCCACCGAGCCGAAGACCGTGAGCGTCCCGGTCGACTCCGCCGCCTTCCACGTCCTGTACGGGGGTCAGAGCGCCGTCACGGCGGAGGACGGCAAGGTCACCGTCACCGTCCCGGCCCTCTCCACCCTGGTCCTCAAGGCCGACGCGCCGCTCCCGGCCGTCACCGCGAAGCCGTCCGTCACCCTCAAGGCCCCGGCCGCCGGCGCCACCGGCACCGTCGAGCTCAGCGCCGGCGTCACCGGCGACGCCCTCAGCCGCGTCGTCTTCGCCGCCCAGGTCGGCAACGGACGCTGGCAGACCCTCGGCACCGCCGACCACGCCCCCTACAAGGTCACCCAGCACGTCACCGCGCCCGCCGGCACCCCGATCCGCTACAAAGCCGTCGTCGTCGACACCGCCGGACGCACCGCGAGCGCCACCGCCGCCACCACCGCCGGCGCGCCCCCGGCGCCCGAGAAGCCGGTCGCCGTCGAGCGCCCGTACGCGATCGTCCACTACAAGCGCGAGGACGGGGACTACGACGGCTGGACCCTCAAAGCCGCCGGCCAGGAAGCCGCCTTCACCGGCCGCGACGCCCACGGCGCCTTCGCCTGGGTGAAGGTCCCCGAGGGCACCTCCTCGCTCGCGTACACCGTCGAGAAGGCCGGCGCCGCCGACGGCCCGCAGCGCACCATCGCGCTCGGCCGCACCGGCGAGGTCTGGATCACCCAGGGCCAGGACGGCCAGTCCGACACGAACCCGGCACCCACCGCCCCGGACAAGACCAAGGCCGTCATCCACTACCAGCGCCCGGACGGGAACTACGACGGCTGGGGCCTCCACCTGTGGACCGGCGCCGCCCAGCCCACCGACTGGTCCAAGCCCCTGCTGCCCACCCGCGTCGACGCCTACGGCGCCGTCTACGAGGTGCCGCTGGCCGAGGGCGCCACCTCGCTCTCGTACATCCTCCACAAGGGCGACGAGAAGGACCTGCCCACCGACCAGTCCCTCGACCTCGCCGGCACCGGCCACGAGGTCTGGCTCCTCGCCGGACAGCCCAAGCACCTGCTGCCGGCCTCCGGCGGCGCGCCCGCCCTCGACCTCGGCAAGGCCGAGGCCCAGTGGATCGACCGGAACACCGTCGTCTGGAAGGTGAAGGCGAACGACTCCACCAGCCAGCAGCTCGTCTACGCCCCCGAGGGCGGCATCACCGTCACCGACGGCGCCCTCAGCAGCGAGGGGCAGTGGCTCCGGCTGAACGCGGGCGGCCTCACCGACGCGCAGAAGGCGAAGTTCCCGCACCTCAAGGACTACCCGGCCTTCACCGTCGACCCGCGCGACGCCGACCGGGTCCGCGCCTCCCTGCGCGGCCAGCTCATCGCCACCCAGCGCGCCGCCAACGGCGCCCTGCTCGCTGCCACCGGCGTCCAGACCGCCGGCGTCCTCGACGACCTGTACGCCGCGAAGGCCGTGCAGGCCGACCTCGGCCCCGTCTTCCGCCACGGCCGCCCCACCCTCTCCCTCTGGGCGCCGACCGCGCGGACCGTCGCCCTGGAGATCGACGGCCGGACCGTGCCCATGCGCCGCGACGACGCCTCCGGCGTCTGGCGGGCCACCGGCCCGAAGAGCTGGAACGGCAAGCCCTACCGGTACGTCGTCACGGTCTGGGCGCCCAGCGTCGGCAAGCTCGTCGAGAACCGCGTCACCGACCCGTACGCGACCGCCCTCACCGCCGACTCCGCCCGCAGCCTCGTCGTCGACCTCGCCGACCCGAAGCTCGCCCCCGCCGGCTGGAAGACCCTGAAGAAGCCGGCCGCCGTGCCGCTGCGCGACGCCCAGATCCAGGAACTCCACGTCCGCGACTTCTCGATCGCCGACCCGACGGCGAAGGCGGACCACAAGGGCACCTACCTCGCCTTCACCGACAGGAACAGCAAGGGCTCGCAGCACCTCAAGGCCCTCGCCGACTCCGGCACCGGCTACGTCCACCTCCTCCCGGCCTTCGACATCGGCACCATCCCCGAGAAGAAGTCCGACCAGAAGGAACCCGCCTGCGACCTGAAGGTCTACGCCCCCGACTCCGAGGAGCAGCAGGCGTGCGTGGCCGAGGCCGCCGCGAAGGACGCCTACAACTGGGGCTACGACCCGCTGCACTACACGGTCCCCGAGGGCTCCTACTCCACCGACCCGGACGGCACCCGCCGCACCGTCGAGTTCCGGCAGATGGTCCAGGCCCTCAACGGGCAGGGCCTGCGCACCGTCATGGACGTCGTCTACAACCACACCGTCGCCGCCGGACAGTCCGACAAGTCCGTCCTCGACAGGATCGTCCCCGGCTACTACCAGCGGCTCCAGGCCGACGGCTCCGTCGCCACCTCCACCTGCTGCGCCAACACCGCGCCCGAGAACGCCATGATGGGCAAGCTCGTCGTCGACTCGGTCGTCACCTGGGCCAAGCAGTACAAGGTCGACGGCTTCCGCTTCGACCTCATGGGCCACCACCCGAAGGAGAACATGCTGGCCGTCCGGGCCGCCCTGGACGCGCTCACCGTCGAGAAGGACGGCGTCGACGGCAAGGCCATCGTCCTCTACGGCGAGGGCTGGAACTTCGGCGAGATCGCCGACGACGCCCGCTTCGTCCAGGCCACCCAGAAGAACATGGCCGGCACCGGGATCGCCACCTTCTCCGACCGGGCCCGCGACGCCGTCCGCGGCGGCGGCCCCTTCGACGAGGACCCCGGCGTCCAGGGCTTCGCCTCCGGCCTCTACACCGACCCCAACGCGTCGGCCGCCAACGGAACCCCGGAGCAGCAGAAGGCCCGCCTCCTGCACTACCAGGACCTCATCAAGGTCGGCCTCACCGGCAACCTCGCCGGCTACACCTTCACCGACACCTCGGGCCGCACCGTCAAGGGCTCCGAGGTCGACTACAACGGCGCCCCGGCCGGCTACGCCGCCGCCCCCGGCGACGCCCTCGCCTACGCGGACGCCCACGACAACGAGACCCTGTACGACGCCCTCGCCTTCAAGCTGCCCGCCGGCACGTCCCCGGCGGACCGGGCCCGCATGCAGGTCCTCGCCATGGCGACCGCCACCCTCTCGCAGGGCCCGGCGCTCTCCCAGGCCGGCTCGGACCTGCTCCGCTCCAAGTCCCTCGACCGCAACTCGTACGACAGCGGCGACTGGTACAACTCCATCCAGTGGGACTGCCGCGACGGCAACGGCTTCGGCCGGGGCCTGCCCCCCGCCGCCGACAACAAGGCCAAGTGGGGCTTCGGCAAGCCGCTCCTCACCAACCCGGACCTGACGGTCGGCTGCGCCGAGATCGACGGCACCTCCGCCGCCTACCGGGACCTCCAGAGGATCCGCACCACCGAACCGGTCTTCTCGCTCGCCACGGCCGGCCAGGTGCAGGAGCGGCTCTCCTTCCCGCTCTCCGGGACGGACGAGACCCCGGGCGTGATCACCATGCGCCTCGGCGACCTCGTGGTCGTCTTCAACGCCACCCCGCAGGGCCGGACGCAGAAGGTCGCCGCGCTGGCCGGGAAGGGCTACGCCCTCCACCCCGTCCAGGCGAACGGCTCCGACACCACCGTCAAGTCCGCCTCCTACGAGGCCGGTTCGGGCACCTTCACGGTCCCGGCCCGCACGGTCGCGGTCTTCAAGGCCACCGGCTGACGGACCTGCCCGGGACGCGGGCCCCGGTCGCCCCTTGTGCGGCCGGGGCCCGTGCCGTGAAGCTGTGGCCCGACATCCCGTACCAGCAGGAGAGACCGTCATGCCGCAGATCACCGTCGACTACTCCGCGCCCCTGGACCGGCGCGGTCTCGCGCTCGCCCTGCACGCGCTCGTCGCGGAGGTCACCGGCGCCCCGCTCGCCGCCTGCGCGACCCGCTTCCGGGAGGTCGAGGAGACCGTCACCGGCGACGGATCCGTCGACCGGGCCGTGGTGCACGCCCACATCGCCCTGCCCTGGGGACAGTACGACGAGACCAAGAGCCGCCTCTCGAAGGCCGCGCTGCCCCTGCTCTCCCGCCACCTCAAGACGACCGACCGGGTGCGCCTCTCGGTCGAGATCCGCGACCTCGACGCGTCCTACCGGGCGGGCTGAGCCGGCACGGCCGGGGCCGGGGCCAGTTCGAGCAGCCGGCCCACCAGCTCCGCGAACGGCCCGTCCACCGGCTCCTCGGCCAGGATCGCGGCCAGGACCTTCGCCGCCTGCTCGTCGTAGACGGCGCTCACCGCCGTCAGCGCCGCGAAGTCGTGCACCAGCTTCCGCTCCAGCTCCGCGCGCGGCACCCGCCGCCCGTCCAGCCACAGCAGCGCCGTCGACTCCGCCAGCGACACCCAGGACCGCACGACCAGTTCGAGCCGCGGCGAGGGTTCCGTCACCCCGAGGTGGGCCAGGATCTGCTCGTACGCGGCCTGCCGCACCTCGTCGATCATCGCGTTCGTCGTCGACGATCCCACCGCGGGGCCGCCCCGCATCAGCGCCGCGAAACCCGGCCCGTGGTCGTCGACGAAGTCGAAGAACCGGCCCATCACCCGCAGCAGCCGCGCCCCCAGCGGCCCCTGCGGCGGCTCCAGGAAGCGGGCCGCCAGCTCGTCGGCCGCCCGCCGCAGCGCCGCCTCGTACAGGCTCTGCTTGCCGGGGAAGTAGTGGTAGACCAGCGGCCGGGAGATGCCCGCGGCGGCGGCGATCTCGTCGATGGACACCTCGTCGGGGGAGCGGCTGCTGAAGAGTTCGAGGGCCACCCCGATCAGCTGCTGCTTGCGCTCCTCGACGCCCATCCTGCGCCGCACACCGGTGGTCATACGAACAGCCTAACGGGGTCCGTTACGCTCCTCGTCCATGAGCGCTTCCGACCAGGACACCCCGGCCGCCGAGGGCCCCGTGACCGACGAGTCCGCCGAACCCTCCGCCGAGCCCTCCGAGGCGGCGGAGGAAGAGGCGGCGGAGGTGGAGGACACGGAGGACGCGGAGGAGGACCGGGAGCCCGGCGACGGCATGACCCCCCGGCAGGCGAGGCGGCTGCGCGTGGCGGCCGCCTCGGTCCTGCTGGTGGTGATGGGCGTGGTCCTGGTGGTCCGCCTGGCGAGCCGCACCTCCGTGCTCGTCGTCGGCGTCTACGGCCTCGCGATGATCCTCTGCGGGATCGTCATCGAACTGGCCCGCAACGGCCGCACCCGGCTCGGCACCTGGCTCCTGGTGGGCGGCCTCGCGGCCGCCCTCGCCCTCGACTGGCTGGTCCTGCCGTAGCGGCTACAGGTCCAGGACGAGCTTCTTCCCGGCGCAGCGGGAGACGCAGATCAGCATCGAGCCGGCCCGCTCGGCCTCGGTGAGGAGCTCGTCCCGGTGGTCGACCTCGCCCTCCAGGACCGTCTGCACGCAGGTGCCGCAGAAGCCCTGCGTGCAGGAGTACATGAGGCCGGGCACCTCCTCCCGCACCGCCGCCAGCACCGACTGGCCGGCGGCGACGGCCACCGTCCGCCCCGAGCGCCGGAGTTCGACCTCGAAGGGGGTGCCCTCGGCCGGGGCGAGCGCCGAGAAGCGCTCCAGGCGCGGCGCCCGGCCCTCCGGCATCGCGGCGGTCACGGCGTCCATCAGCCCGTCGGGCCCGCAGCAGTAGACCTGCGTCTCGGCCGGTACGGAGGAGAGGAACGACAGGTCCGGGTACCCGGCCTCGTCCTCCGCGACCACCGTCACGCGGTCCCCGCCGAGCCGTACGAGCTCCGCCAGGTACGGCATGGTGGCGCGGGACCGGCCGCAGTAGACCAGCCGCCAGTCCGCGCCCGCCGCCTCCGCGGCCCGCACCATCGGCAGGACCGGGGTGACGCCGATGCCGCCGGCGACGAAGACGTACGCGGGGGCGGCGACGAGCGGGAAGCGGTTGCGGGGGCCCCGGATCTCGATCTCGACGCCCTCGTGGAGCTGTTCGTGCACCTCGCGGGAGCCGCCCCGGCCGCCCTGCTCCTCCCCGATGAGCCGGGTCGCGATCCGGTAGACGTCCGCCTGCGCCGGGTCGCCGCAGAGCGAGTACTGCCGGACCTGGCCCGAGGGCAGCACGAGGTCGAGGTGGGCGCCGGGCTCCCAGGCGGGCAGCCGCTCGCCCTCCAGGCGCAGTTCGACCACGCCCTCGGCGGGGACGGACCGGCCGGTGACGAGCACCCGGCGCGGGACGGTGGCCCCGCGCCCGTACCCGGAGACCGGGGTCTCCAGGGAGGGCATCGGCCAGAGCGGTGCACTTGTCATCCGGGCGCGGACCGCGCGGCGGACGAGCAGCGCGGCGCCCGCGACCAGGGCGACGGTGGTGAGGCGGGGCATCAGCGGCCTCCGTTGGCGCCGGGGGAGGAGGCGAGGTAGGCCACGGCCTGTGCGGTGTCGCCCTCCTGGGAGGGGTGGTAGGAGCGGCTCAGATAGCGGGGTATGGAGCGCAGCACGTCCGGGGTGGCCGGCAGCACGCCCTCGCGGCCCCTGCGGTAGAAGTCCGCCCAGGACGCCTTGGGGTCGAGCAGGCTCGGGTCGTTCTCCAGGAAGAAGCGGACCCCGCGCTGCCAGAGGAAGACCAGCGCGGCGAAGGCGAGCGCCCAGGTGCGGGCGCGGCGCCGGTAGCCGCCGTCGAGGTGCATGAAGAGCTCGAAGGCGACCGCCCGGTGCTCGACCTCCTCGGCGCCGTGCCAGCGCAGCAGGTCCATCATCATCGGGTCGGCGCCCCGCCGGTCCAGCTCCTCGGCGTTCAGCACCCAGTCGCCGAGGAAGGCGGTGTAGTGCTCGATCGCGGCGATCAGCGCGACCCGCTCCATGAGCCACCAGCGGCGGGGCCGGCCCGGCGGCAGCGTCCGGTCGCCGAGCAGCTTCTCGAAGAACCAGTCGACCTGCGCGGTGTACGGGGTCGGGTCGAGCCCCTGCCGGCGCAGGTGCGGCAGCACGTCGTCGTGCGCCTGCGAGTGCACGGCCTCCTGCCCGATGAAGCCGATGACGTCCTCGCGCAGCCGGTCGTCGGTGATGTACGGCAGCGCCTGCTGGTAGACGTGCACGAACCACCGCTCTCCGGCCGGGAGCAGCAGGTGCAGCACGTTGATCGTGTGCGTGGTGAAGGGGTCGCCGGGAACCCAGTGGAGCGGGGTCTCCTGCCAGTCGAAGGCGACCTTGCGGGCCTTGAGCTCGACGTGTTCCGACGCCACCGGTGCAGGCTGCGTATTAGACATGCCGTCAATGTACTGAGGAGTAAGCACGGTGGACAGAGCCGTGCACGGCCTTTTTCGGCCCGGCCGGACGGCCGCGCTCCGGGCCGGGCCGCCGGCGCCCTCGCCCCACCCGGCCCCCGGCGGGCCGGGTCAGCGCAGCGCGGGCATGCGGCGGCCGTCCTCCAGGGTGGCGCTCAGTTCGGCGCGGGCGCCCGCCTCCGCCGCCGCGGCGAGGACCGGGCCCTCCGCGCGGGCGGCCACCCCGCCCCGCACCTCCACGGAGGCCACGTCCGGGCCGCCCGCCGCCAGCACGTACCAGCCGCCGCCCGGCGCCTGCCACAGCGCCCCGGCCAGCACCCTCGGCTCCCGCGCCCCGCAGGCCGGGGAGTTCTCCGCGCGGGCCGCGAGCGCGGCCGGCGCCTTCCGGTCCGGCGGCAGGAACTGCGCGAGGACCCGGGTGCCGGTGCCCCGCCAGGTCTCCGTCCGGGTGCACACCCAGGCCGCCCGCCCCGCGCCCTCCGGCAGCGTCTGCCGGGCGAACCGCCAGGCCCGCACCGACCGCACGCCCTGCCCGAGGGACGCCGTCAGCCGGCACGCCGTCCGCGCCCAGACCGCCCGCGCCTCGCGGCCGGTCGCGTCCACGGGCGCGTCGGGGGGACCCCACAGCAGCAGGGCGGGCGCCAGCTCCCCGAGGTCGCCGAGCAGCCGGCTGCCGGAGCCGTCCTCCAGCTGGAGGGCGTTCCACCGCTCGCACCCCTTCGCGCGCGCCGGACTGGGCACGGCGTCGGTCACCCCGCGCGCGTCCCGCCCGAGCGCCCACGGCTCCTTGCCGGGCATCAGCAGGTCCCGCACGGAGGCGCCGGCCACCCACGGGGCGGTCAGATAGCGCACGTTGCCGTCCGACCGGGTCACGACGACGGCGGCGGCGCCGGGGCCCTCGGCGGCGTCGGTGCGGGCGAAGTCGAGGGCCGCGCCCGCGGTGCCCTCCACCGGCTCGGCGTACCGCACGATCCGCAGCCCGTCGTGGAAGAGCACCACCCGGGCCGCGTCCACCCGCCCCGCGAAGAGCAGTTGGGGCGGCCCCATCGGCGGCCCGACCGGGGTGCCCGGCGTCGCCGAGGACTCCACCGCGCCACCGGGCCGCGCCCACACGGCGAGCGCCCGCCGCAGCAGCGCCCGGTCCCCGGCGAGCTCCCCGCGCGCGGGCCACACCGAGAAGTCCCGGCGCACGGCCCCGGGCCACACGGCCGGGGTCACCCGCTTCACCTTCGCCGGGTCGAGCGCGGCCTCGGCGGCGGGGTTGCGGGCGTAACTGGGCGCAGCAGCACCGTTTCTGCCCCAGCCGTCCCCGGGCAGGCCGAGCAGCGCCCCGCACACCAGCAGCGCGGCCAGCCCGACGAGCGCGGCCCGCCCGTGCTGCCGCCGCCGCAGCAGGTCCCCCGGCCGCGCCTGCAGGGTGCAGGGGTCGAACTCCGCGGATTCGAGCAGCGAGGCCCCGCTGAGCCGGGGACCGGCGGGACCGCCGCCGCTTCCGCCGCGCGCCGCGTCGCCGTGGGGTCCGCGGTCGTCCGCGCCGTCATCGGGCGCGCCGCCGGCCGGCGCCTCGGTGCGTGCCTCCGGCGTACCGGCCCCGCCGGTGCTCCGGCTCCGGCCGGGCCCGGCCTGTTCCGTCACCCGCTCGGGGCGCTCGCCGGCGCGCGGGGGCCGGGGCGGCCCGGCGGGGGCCGGGGCCCCGTCCTCCGGAGCGCTCTCCGCCCCGTCCTCCAGGGCGGCCAGTTCGGCGAGGGCGGCCTCCGGGTCCCCGGCGCCCGCGGAGGCGAGGACCCGGAGGACCTCCGCGTCGCCCTGGCGCTCCAGGCCGCGCAGCACGTACGCCGCCCGTGCCGGGCCGGAGAGCCGGGAGAGGAGCTGGTCCAGGGCGAGTTCGTCCGCCCCGCCGGCCCGGGGGAACAGCCGCAGCCCCCACACCTGCGGCAGCAGCGGCGGCAGTTGGGCGCGGCGCGGCACCGCGAGCCGCCGCAGCGGCAGCCCGGCCACCAGGGCCTGCCGCAGCACCTCGCCCCGTACGTAGGCGTACCCCGGGTCCACCGCGTCCTCGGGCCGGCGGGGCTCCGGCACGGCCGGCCCCGGCACCCGCTTGCGGGGCAGCGCCCGCTGCACGAGCGCGTGGGCGGTCAGCACCCGCCGGTTGCGGCCCATCGTCGGCGGCAGGACCAGATAGGCGATGCGCACGAGGCGCGGATAGCGCTCGACGAGCGCGGCCTCGGCCTGCTCGACGTCGACGGGGCCCACGGGCGACGGGACGAGATCCTGGGTGCTCACGTTCAGCAGAACGAGCGATTCTTCCGATGGTCACCCCGGAGGGGACCGCGACGGGGACCCGGCGGGGCCCCCGGGGGACCCGTGGGGGATCCGTGGGGGAGATCCGTGCGGAGCGCCCCCCGGAGCCGCTCTCAGGCCGCGTACACCGTCAACCGCTCCCGGACCAGGTCGGCCAGCTCGTCGGGGACGCCGAGCCCGTCCCGTACGTACGCCTCCATCGAGCCGTGCCGCTCCGCCACCTCCTCCAGCGCCGCGTCCAGGTACTCGGGGAGCACCCCGATCATCGCGAGCACGAGGTCGGGGTCGCCGCCCTGGGTGACGAACCCCTCGATCATCGGCGCGAACGCCTGCCGGACCGCCGGGTTGACCGACAGGTACTCCTCCCGGACGGTCGCCTCGTCCGCGCCGAGCAGCGAGAGCACCACCGTCGCCGCCCAGCCGGTGCGGTCCTTCCCGGCCGTGCAGTGGAAGAGCAGCGGCCCCGCGCCGGGCGTGCCCAGCTCGGTGAGGAGGGCGCGGTAGGAGGCGCGGGCGGAGTCGCTGCCGACGAAGGCGCGGTAGGTGCGGCGCATCGCCTCCAGGATCCGGCCGCCGCCCAGGTGCCGCTCGGCGAGGGCCGGGTCGGTGAGGAGGGTCTTCAGCCGGGCGGCCGGCGGCAGCCCGCTCGTCGCCAGGTGGTCGGCGAGCACGTCCGCGACGAGCGCCCGTGCACCGTCCGGGAGCAGGTCGGGCCGGTCGGCCCGCTCGGCGGCGGTCCGCAGGTCGACGACGGTACGGATCTTCAGCCCGGACACCGCGGCCTCCTCCGGGTCCAGCCGGTCGAGCTGCGCCGACCGCAGCACCAGCCCGGCCCGCACGGAACGGCCGTCGCCCAGCGGGAGGCCGCCGAGGTCCCGGAGGTTGGCGACGGAGGTGGCGGGGATCGCGGGCATGGGGTCGGCTCCTCCCGTTGCGCGGTTCTCCCCCGACCGTATGCGCCCCCGCCCCGCTCGGCACCACGAGCCCGGGGCGACGCCCACGGGCCGGGGGAGAGGGGCGGGGGCCGCCCCGGGGTGCGGACCGGGGGCGCGGACCGGAGGAGAACCGCGCAACGGGGAAGCGGATCGGGGTGCGGGCCGAGGAGCGCGGGCCGGTGGCGCGGGCCGAAAGTAGTCCGTTCCGTACCACCGGGAGGCGGTCTGTCCCGCTCCGCCGGCGGGTGACAGCATGGCCCCGATGACGAGTCCCCGGTCGCCGCTGCGCGCCCTGCGAGCCGCCCTGTTCGCGGTCGTGTGCGTCGTACTGGCGGCGGTGGGGCATTCGTCCATGTCTGCGCACTCCCTCGACCCGCTCACCCTCCTCGTCGCCCTCGCCGCCACGGCCGGCGTCGCCTGGTGCGCGGCCGGCCGCCGACGCGGCCCCGTCGCCTGCGCGGGCGGCACCCTCGCCGCCCAGGGCGTCCTCCACCTGGCCTTCTCCCTGACCGGCGCCCACGCCCCGGCCGCCCCGGTCCACGCTTCCCACACGGCCCACACGGCCCACGGCGGTGCCGTCACCCACGCCCCCGCCGACGCCGCCCCCGACGGCCTCGCCGCCCTCCTCACCCCCGTCGCCGACGGCGGTCCCGGGATGCTCGCCGTCCACCTCCTGGCCGCGCTGGTCTGCGGGGTGTGGCTGGCGCGCGGCGAGGCCGCCTTCTTCGCGCTGGCCGAGGCCGCGCTCACCCCGCTCCGGCACCTCCTCGCCGTCCCGCTCGGCCCCGCCGCCGTCCCCGCCGACCCGCGCCGCCCGGTCCGGCGGCCCCGCCGGAACGCCCGGCGCCCGCACGTCGTCGTCCTCGCGCACGTCCTCTCCCGGCGCGGCCCGCCCCGGCCGCCCGTCCCCCGCGCCACGGTCCTCGGTCCGCTCGTCTGACGCCGGGGGCCGCTTCCCCCTGCCCGACGGCAGACCCTCACGAGACTCCGAGGACAGTCATGACCATCGACGATCCCGCACGCCCCGGCACCGCCGAGGCACCCGCACCGGCCACCGCGCCACCGGCCACCGCCCCGCACCGCCCCGGCGCCCGGAGCGCCCTGCGCCCCCTCCTCCTGCGGCTCCACTTCACCGCCGGCCTCCTCGTCGCCCCCTTCCTGCTCGTCGCCGCCCTCAGCGGCCTGCTCTACGCCCTCTCCTTCCAGGCCGAGAAGGTGGTGTACGCGCACGAGCTGGAGGTCCCGGCCGGCGACGCCGTCCTCCCGCTGGACCGCCAGACCGACGCCGCCCGCCGGGCGAACCCGGACGGCACCGTCACCGCCGTCTGGCCCGCCGCCGCACCGGGCACGACCACCCGCGTCCTGATGGCCGACCCCGACGCCCCCGAGGGCACCTCGCTCGCCGTCTTCGTCGACCCGTACACCGGTGACGTCCGCGGGCAGCTGCCCAGCTACGGCAGCAGCGGCGCCCTGCCGCTGCGCACCTGGATCGACGGCCTCCACCGCGACCTCCACCTCGGCGAACCGGGCCGGGTCTACAGCGAGCTCGCCGCGAGCTGGCTGTGGGTGCTGGTCCTCGGCGGCCTGGTCCTCTGGTTCGCCCGGCGCCGTACGAAGCGGCGGGCGCTCCTGCTCCCCGAGGGCGGCCCGAAGTCCCGCCGCCGCACCCTCTCCTGGCACGGCTCGGTCGGCCTCTGGGCGGCCCTCGGCCTGCTGCTGCTCTCCGCCACCGGCCTGACCTGGTCGCGGTACGCCGGCGAGAACATCGGCGCCCTCCAGGACGGCCTCGGCGGCGCCACCCCCACCCTGTCGGCCGGCATCGAGGGCGGCACCGGCGGCGCGGGCGGCGAGCACGCGGGCCACGGCCCCGGCCACCAGCCGGCCGACCCCGCCCCGGCGCCCACCGCCGACATCGGTCTCGACCGGGCCGTCGCCGCCGCCCGCGCCGCCGGGATCGACAGCCCCTCGATAGCCGTCACGCTGCCCGCCGAGGGCAGCGGTTACGTGGTGAAGGAGACCGACAAGCAGTTCCCGGTCGAGCTGGACTCGGTCGCCCTGGACCCGGCCGACGGCACCGTCCTCGACCGGCTCGACTTCGCCGCGTACCCGCTCCTCGCGAAGCTGACCCGGATCGGCATCGACGCCCACACCGGCGTCTTCCTGGGCCTGTTCAACCAGCTGGCGCTCGCGGCCCTCGCCCTCGCCCTGATCCTGATGATCCTCTGGGGCTACCGCATGTGGTGGCTGCGCCGCCCGCGCCGCCCGGTGGGCCGGGGCGCCTGGCGGAAGGTGCCGGTCACGCTGCTGCTGCCGCTCGCCGCGGCGGCCGCGCTCGTCGGCTGGTTCGTCCCGCTGCTCGGCATCGGCCTGCTGGTGCTGCTCGCCGCCGAGGCCCTCCTCGCCCTGGCCTCCAGGGCGAGGAGGAAGCGGACCGCCGCCTCCTAGACGCCGGTCAGGGCAGGTACTTGTAGCCGACCCGCCGCACGGTCCGGATCGTGTGGCGGTGCTCGGCGCCCAGCTTGCGGCGCAGCCGGGCCACGTGGACGTCCACGGTGCGCCCGTCGCCCACGTGCCCGTACCCCCACACCGTCCGCACCAGCTGGTCGCGGGTGTGGACCCGGTACGGATGGGCCACGAGGTGGGCCAGCAGCTCGAACTCCAGGTACGTCAGGTCGAGTTCCCGCCCGTCGACGGTGGCGATCCGCCGCTCGCCGTCGATGCCGACCGGCCCCGCGGCGGCCCCGGGCCCGGGCTCGGCCGCCGCGGGGACCGGCGGCTGCCGGTCGGCGGGGAGCAGCACCAGGTAGCCGACCATCGGCGGCCGGCCCGGCAGCGCGGGCAGGGCGTGCGGGGGAGCCGGCAGCAGCGTGGCGCCCGGCGGCAGGAGGTCGGCGACCTGGGCGAGCCCGGTCGCCTCGTCGGGCGCGACGGCGCGCAGACGGGGACGGGCGGCGGGGACGAACGGGGTGGCGGCCTGGGTGGGGGCCATGGGGCATCGGCTCTTTCGCGCGAAGGGACGGACGGGCGTCGAACGTCATGCGCGTCGGCCGGAGGCCGGGGGACCGGACACGTCTCCGGTCGGGGCTTTAGAGGGCCGACGCGTTCCTCACGCGCCGACAGCACCGGTCGAAGTCGTGGTGCTGGCGGGAAGGCCAGAAGGGCTCCAGGACGGGGCGACCCGTCGCGGTGTCCTTCGTCATGGCGGCCATATCCCTATTGAAGCAGAAGGGAATGGCTCCGAGCAGCCCCGGGGCGTCGATTCGCCCGCCGTCCGGCCCCATGGCGAAAAGGGCCCCATGGCGAAAAGGGGCGCCCACCGTACGGAACGGCGGGCGCCCCTCTCACGGGAGCCGGGGGGATCAGACCTGGCCGGCCTTCTCCAGGGCCTCGCAGCAGGTGTCCACCAGGAGGCGGGTCACCACGTACGGGTCGACGTTCGCGTTCGGACGCCGGTCCTCGATGTAGCCCTTCTGGTCCTGCTCGACCTGCCACGGGATGCGGACCGAGGCGCCGCGGTCGGAGACGCCGTAGGAGTACCGGTCCCACGGGGCGGTCTCGTGCAGACCGGTCAGGCGCTCGTCGATGCCGGCGCCGTAGTTCTTGACGTGGTCGAGCGGCTTCGAGCCCTCGCCCAGCGACTCGCAGGCGGTGATGATGGCGTCGTAGCCCTCGCGCATCGCCTTGGTGGAGAAGTTGGTGTGCGCGCCGGCGCCGTTCCAGTCGCCCTTCACCGGCTTCGGGTCCAGCGTCGCGGCGACGTTGAAGTCCTCGGCCGTGCGGTAGAGCAGCCAGCGGGCGATCCACAGCTGGTCGGAGACCTCCAGCGGGGCCAGCGGGCCGACCTGGAACTCCCACTGGCCGGGCATGACCTCGGCGTTGATGCCGGAGATCCCCAGACCCGCCTTGAGGCAGTTCTCCAGGTGCGCCTCGACGATCGGACGGCCGTGGATCTCGTCCACGCCGACGCCGCAGTAGTAACCGCCCTGCGGGGCCGGGAAGCCGTTGACCGGGAAGCCCAGCGGACGGGTGCCCTCGAAGAAGGTGTACTCCTGCTCGATGCCGAAGATCGGCTCCTGGGAGGCGTACTTGGCGGCGACCTCGGCCAGCGCGGCGCGGGTGTTGGACGCGTGCGGCGTCATGTCCGTGTTGAGGACCTCGCACAGCACCAGGACGTCGTTGCCGCCGCGGATCGGGTCCGGGCAGGAGAAGACCGGCTTGAGGACGCGGTCCGAGGCGTGGCCCTCGGCCTGGTTGGTGCTGGAGCCGTCGAAGCCCCAGATCGGCAGCTCCGCCAGCGGCAGCCCCTCGCCCGCGATGATCTTCGTCTTCGAGCGAAGCTTCGCGGTCGGCTCGGTGCCGTCGATCCAGATGTACTCAGCCTTGAAGGTCACGGGGGTCATCCTTAGGGCGTGGCGTGCTGCTGCGGGGATCCGCGGCGGCTCGCGGCGCTGCGAGAAGCTGCGGGGCGGCGTCGGACGCCCGACCGGTGTCCCGGCCCGCCGTCGTGAGCGCCTTTCGTGTGACCGCAGCTTCGCAACACGGGATTTCCCTTCGGTTGCCCGTTTGTGAACCCCGTGTTACTCAGCCTTCCCCGGCGGCCCGCGCCGCCCGTGCGAGCCCGTTCGCGTCGAGCAGCGGGCCGAAACCCGCCGCCGTGATCCGCCGGACCAGCTCCTCGGGGGAGACCCCCAGCTCCTCGGCCGTCCGCCCGAGGTGCCAGTCGTGGGCGGCGAGCCTGCGCAGCAGGTACCCCCGCCTGACCTGCGCGTCCGAGAGCCGGAAGGTCTTCAGGTAGGCCGTCCGCCCCTTGTGGTCGGCGATCAGCTCGCCGATGTGCTGCTCCCGGCCGTCCCGCGCGAACGGCGGCAGGAACCGGTACAGCGCGAACGACCCCATCCGGTGGACCCGCTCGAAGGCGTACGGCGTCTCCAGGAGGTCCCGCGCCATCAGCCCGTCGTGCGCCCGGGCCCAGCGCCGCTCCTGCTCCCGCGCCGCCGCCCGCAGGTCCGCGAGGCCCCGGATCCCGCCGGCGCCGTCCCGGATCCGGGCCGTGAACTCGGGCACCGGGCCGCCGTAGTGCGCGTACTGGTGGACCAGCTCCCCGTACAGGTCCTCCACCAGCGTCGGGTGCAGCAGCCGGTAGTCCTCCGGGTGCGGCACCACGAAGGCCCCGGCCAGCGCGTCCGCCGCGTACACCATCACCCCGCACTGGCCCGGGTGCAGCTCGAAGACCCGCAGCGCCTCCGCGAGCCCCGGCACGTCCCACCCGTCGTACGCCGCCTCCGCGCGCGGCGACAGCCCGCGCCGCAGCGCCTGCCGCGACCACTCCTCCCACAGCACGGACGGCCCGCCGAAGTGCAGCGCCAGATATCCGTCCAGGGCGAGGTGGAGCGGGAGGAACCGCAGCCGCCGCTCGCCGCGCCGCCGCTTGGCGAGCCGGTGGTGCGGGGCGCGGACGGGCACGGCGGCCGGCGGTCCGTCGCCGAGCCGCGTCCCGTACGCCGCCTCCTCCCGGTCCGTCCCCGACCAGTCCGCGACGAAGCCGTGCGGCACGTACGAGGTGTAGACGGTGCCGTCGCCGACGTCGACCCGGCCGTCGGACCGGTCGTACACCTCCCGGTGCAGCCGCAGCCCCTCGACCGGCTCGGCCCGCACCAGCGGGACGAGCCGGATCCCGCCCCACACCTGCGCGGGCCGGGTGTCGAGCCCGGTCGGATCGATCCGCGTCACGCGCCCGCCCCCTTCTCGTGCTCCGCGAGGAAGTCCGCCACCCGCCGGTCCAGATAGGCGCGCAGCTCGGTCAGCCCGGTCCGGCCCTCGGCGAACCGCGCGATCTCCACCAGGGCCGGCAGGTCCTCCGCGTCCCGGATGCCGACCGTCGGTACCGAGGGGCCCAGCCGGCGCACGTCGAACCCCCCGGCGTCGTATACGGGGTTGACGTGGACCGCGGCCGTCCGCCGCTCCGGGTCGAGCCGCGAGCGCCACACCCGCAGCACCTCGCCCGCCAGCCCCGGCGGGGCGTTGTCCCAGCCGTCCGAGACGACCACGAGCCGCTCCGGCCCGCCGTCGAGCGCGTCGAGGATCCGCAGCCCCAGCGGGGTGGGCCCGTACGGCCGGACGAGCAGCGGATCCGTACCGCCCGAGGTCCACAGCCCGGTGTACGCCCCCGGGGCCGCCAGCGCCTCCAGGAGGAAGTGGCCGCCGAGCGCCACCGCCAGCGGCCGACGCCGCTTCACCGCGGACCCCGACGAGGAGAAGCTGTCGTCGAGGACGGCCGCGACCCGCCCCCAGCTCCCCGCGTACGGCCCGGCCGCGCGCCGGGCCGCCGCCCGCAGCGCCCCGGTGAGCTCCTCCCGCCGCTCCGCCCGCTCCGCGAGCGGCAGGGAGAGCACGTAGAGCGCCGTCCTCGTCAGCGGCATCACGGTCAGGTCGACGGCCCGGCCGGAGGCCCGCCGGGTCCGCAGCCGCTCCAGCCGGGTCATCCGGGGCGCGATCCGCTCCAGGAACACCTCCCGGTCCACGCCGTGCCGCGCCGCGAACCCCTCGGCGACGCTGAACGGCAGCCGGTAGAGCGCCTCCTCCTCGTACCCGGCCCGCCGGTACGCCTCCAGCAGCGGGTGCGCGTACCGGACCCGGCGCCCCGGCGCGAAGAGGAAGTCGCCGGTCTCGGCGTCGGCGGCCGGCACGTGCGCGTGCCGCAGCGCGGACTTCACCCCGGCCCGGTACTTCACGGCGTCCAGGGCCGGGTCGGGCCGGGCGGCCAGCCACTCGCGCACGATCGCGCGGGTGCGCCGGTTGTTCACGCCGGCGGCGCGCAGTGCGCGGAAGAGCCGGTAGACCCGCTGCGGCGCCATCCGCGCCAGCCGGGCCGCGATCAGCCGCCCCTCCCCCTCCCCGGCCTCGCCCGGGGTCCGCAGCAGCTGCTCGGCGACGAGGGCGGCGTTGTGGTCGTTGATGTCGAGCGCGAGGCAGGCCGCGTACAGGGGACGGTAGTTGACCCGGACGTACTCGTGGAGGAAGGCGAGCGACAGCCGCTGCTCCTCGGCCGAGGAACGGAACTCCCGCTGCCCGGTGGCGGTCACGGCCGCGTTGACGAAGAGCAGCACGTCCTCGGCGGCGACCAGCTCGGACACGGCGTCCCCCTTCTCGCGCGTCGGCGTGCCGGCCGGGGAGAGGGGGCGCGAACAGCGAATACGTTGCTTCAGGCAGGTTCCGGAAGTCGCGCCGAAGTCCCGCGGCCGGCACCGGGGCACGTTAACACCGGCCCGGGGGAGCGGTGCCACCGGATATCGGGTGAAGGCACCGGGCCCGGCCGGGCAGACTGGGGCCATGGCGATCCTCCCCGCGCACCCGCGTCCCCGCATCGGACTCGTCGGCACCGGCCCCTGGGCCGCCCGCACCCACGCCCCGGCGCTCGCCGCCCACGAGGGGGTCGAGTTCGCCGGGGTGTGGGGCCGGCGCCCGGAGGCCGCCGCTGAACTGGCCGCGGCCTCCGGCACGCGCGCGTACGAGGACCTGGACGTCCTCCTGGCGGAGTGCGACGCCGTGGCGGTGGCGCTCCCGCCGGACGTCCAGGCCACCGTCGCCGCCCGCGCGGCCCGGGCCGGCTGCCACCTGCTCCTCGACAAGCCGCTGGCCACGACGGTCACGGCGGCCCGCGAGGTCGTGGCGGCGGCGGAGAAGGCGGGCGTGGCCTCGGTCGTCTTCTGCACCCTGCGCTTCGCCCCGGAGACGGCCCGCTGGATCGAGGAGCAGCGGGCGGCGGGCGGCTGGTACGTGGCCGAGGCCCGCTGGCTCGGCTCCCTCTACGCCGCCGGCTCCGACAGCCCCTACGCGGCCTCCCCGTGGCGGCGCGAGAAGGGCGGCCTGTGGGACGTGGGCCCGCACGTCCTCTCGGTCCTCCTGCCGGTCCTCGGCGACGTGACGTCGATGACGGCGGCGCGGGGCCCGGAGGACACCCACCACCTGGTCCTCCGCCACGCCTCGGGCGCGAGCAGCACCGCGACCCTGTCCCTGAGCGCCCCGCCCGCGGCGGCGGGCGCGTCGATCACCCTGCACGGCACGGCGGGCCGCGCCGGCCTCCCGTCCTGGAACGGCGCGGTGGAGGCGTACGCCTGCGCCGTCGACGCCCTCCTCACGGCCGCCCGCACCGGGGACCCCCACCCCTGCGACGCCTCCTTCGCCCTCCGCCTCACCGAACTCCTCACGGAGGCGGAAGCCCGCGCGACGACGGCCTGACGGACCCGGCACCGGAGCGGGGCCGGGCCACGACGCCCCGGCCCCGGGCCCGTCCTCGGGCGCGGCGCAGGGGCCCCGGCTAGCCGCGTCCGAGGGCGTCCCGCACGGCCTCCTCGGACCGCGCCACCACGGCCGTCCCGTCGTCGGCGGTGATGATGGGCCGCTGGATCAGCTTCGGGTGGGCGGACAGCGCCTCGATCCACCGCTTCCGGTCACCCGGCTCCCGCCCCCACTCCTTCACGCCCAGCTCCTTGGCGACGGCCTCCCCGGTGCGCGTGATGTCCCACGGTTCGAGCCCCAGCCGGTCGAGCACGGCCCGGATCTCCTCCGCGGAGGGCACGTCCTCCAGGTACTTCCGGACGGTGTAGTCGGCCCCCTCGGCGTCGAGCAGGGTGAGTGCGCTCCGGCACTTGGAACAGGCGGGATTGATCCAGATCTCCATGGCCCCAAAGTACCCCCGGACCCCGCCCGACCAGGCTCGATTGTCAGTGCCGGCGCCTAAAATAGGAGCTGAAGGCAAGGGCCCCGGGGAGGGCCCCCGCCACCGTTCGCCAGGAGGTAGCCCATGGCAGCAGCCGTGATCCGCAGGCCGTCCATCGAACCCTTCACCCCGCTCCAGAAGAAGCCCCTCCCGGCGGGCCGCCCGCGTGAGTGGTACGTCACCCACAACCGCCGCCTCAAGGCCATGCGCCTCACGATCGCCCTGCTCGACGCCGGCGTCTACGTCCCGTCGAAGGCCACCAACGCCGTGATCCGCACCATGGCCGAGCGCATAGGCATCCACCCGCCCTCGGACACCACCTGCCGCATGGTCCGCGCCCTCATCCGCTACAGCCGCTGACCCCACCGGACACGGCGAGGGCCGCCGCCCCCGGGAGTCCCGGGAGCGGCGGCCCTCAGCGGTGCTTCGGCGCGCCTCGCGGCTTAGAGGTCGAAGTAGAGCTCGAACTCGTGCGGGTGCGGGCGGAGCTGGATCGGGGCGATCTCGTGGGTGCGCTTGTAGTCGATCCAGGTCTCGATCAGGTCGGAGGTGAAGACGCCGCCGGCCTGGAGGTACTCGTTGTCCTCCTCCAGGGCCTTGAGGACGGCCTCCAGGTTGGTCGGGACCTGCGGGACGCTCGCGTGCTCCTCGGGGGCGAGCTCGTAGAGGTCCTTGTCGATCGGCTCCATGGGCTCGATCTTGTTCTTGACGCCGTCGAGGCCCGCGAGGAGCAGCGCGGAGAAGGCGAGGTACGGGTTCGAGGACGGGTCCGGCGCGCGGAACTCGACGCGCTTGGCCTTCGGGTTCGAGCCCGTGATCGGGATGCGCATGGCGGCGGAGCGGTTGCGCTGCGAGTAGACCAGGTTGACCGGCGCCTCGAAGCCCGGGACCAGGCGGTGGTAGGAGTTCACCGTCGGGTTGGTGAAGGCGAGCAGCGACGGGGCGTGCTTGAGGATGCCGCCGATGTAGTAGCGGGCGGTGTCCGACAGGCCCGCGTAGCCGGCCTCGTCGTAGAAGAGCGGGGCGCCGTTCGACCACAGCGACTGGTGGACGTGCATGCCCGAGCCGTTGTCGCCGAAGATCGGCTTCGGCATGAAGGTCGCGGTCTTGCCGTTCCGCCAGGCGACGTTCTTGATGATGTACTTGAACAGCATCAGGTCGTCGGCCGAGGCGAGCAGCGTGTTGAACTTGTAGTTGATCTCGGCCTGACCGGCGGTGCCGACCTCGTGGTGCTGGCGCTCGACCTGGAGGCCGACCTTCTCCAGCTCCAGGGACATCTCGGCGCGCAGGTCGGCGAAGTGGTCGACCGGCGGGGCCGGGAAGTAGCCGCCCTTGTAGCGGACCTTGTAGCCCCGGTTGTCCTCCTCCTTGCCGGTGTTCCAGGCGCCGGCCTCGGAGTCGATGTGGTAGAAGCCCTGGTTCGCGGAGGTCTCGAAGCGGACCGAGTCGAAGACGTAGAACTCCGCCTCCGGGCCGAAGTACGCGGTGTCGGCGATGCCGGTGGAGGCCAGGTACGCCTCCGCCTTCTTCGCGATGTTCCGCGGGTCGCGGCTGTAGGCCTCGCCCGTGATCGGGTCGTGGATGAAGAAGTTGATGTTGAGCGTCTTGTCGCGGCGGAACGGGTCCAGGCGGGCCGTGGAGAGGTCCGCGCGCAGCGCCATGTCGGACTCGTGGATGGCCTGGAAGCCGCGGATCGACGAGCCGTCGAAGGCCAGCTCCTCGGACGGGTCGAAGGCCGTCGCCGGGATCGAGAAGTGCTGCATCACGCCGGGAAGGTCGCAGAAGCGGACGTCGACCATCTTGACGTCCTCGTCCTTGATGAACTTCGCGACCTCGTCGGCGTTCTGGAACCCGTGCTTGGACATCCAACTCCTCCTACTCCCGGCCCGGGGAGGGGCGGGGTTGCAGCTCGGTGATGCACCAGTGCGGTGGCGCACGCTCGGACCCGACCATAGGCAGGCGGGATTTCTCAAGCATGACCCATTTGTTTCGTCGAAGTTAACCGACCCGGCGGCAGCCGGCGCGGGCCGCGCCCCATCCGCACCCGGACCGAAGTGATCGAAAACGGGCGCAGTACGGTGGTCGGGTGGACAACAGGCAAGCACTCGGATCGTGGCTCTCCGGCCCCCGTGCCGCGGCGGAGCAAGCAGGCGTGGACTTCGGCTACCGGGGGCAGCAGCTGGGCCTCCCCGAGGAGGGACCCGGCTCCATCGCCCGTCCCGGGGCGCGGCTCGGCGCGCTCGCCGTGGACTGGGGCCTGTGCCTGCTGATCGCATACGGTCTCCTCACCGACGGCTACGGCCAGACGACCAGCAACTGGGCCCTGCTCATCCTGTTCGTCCTGAACGCCCTGACCGTCGGCACCGTCGGCGCCACCCCGGGCAAGCTCCTCTTCCGGCTGCGGGTCGTCTCGGTCCACGGCGGCCGGCTCTCGCTGCCCCGGGCCGTGCTCCGCGCGGCCCTCACCTGCCTGGCGATCCCCGCGCTCGTCTGGGACCGGGACGGCCGCGGCCTCCACGACCGCTTCTCCGGCGCCGTCCAGATCCGGGTCTGACCCGGCCCGCCGACCCGGTACGCCGAAGGGCGGTGCCCCGGACCCGCGAGGTCCGGGGCACCGCCCTTCTCGTCCGTGGACGCGCGCGTGCGCGTCAGCGCATCTTTCCGCCGCGCGGCATCTTCATGCCCTTGGGCATCGGGCCCTTCGGCAGCGGCATGTTGCTCATGAGGTCGCCCATCGCCCGCAGCCGGTCGTTGGCGGCCGTCACCTGGGGGCCGCTGAGCAGCCGGGGCAGCTTCAGCATCTTGGTGCGGACCTTCTTGAGCGGGACCTGGCCCTGCTCCTCGTCGTTGCCGACGACGATGTCCGTCACCGGCACGTCGACCAGGATGCGGGCCATCTTCTTCTTCTCGGCCGCGAGGAGGGGCTTCAGCCGGTTCGGGTTGCCCTCGCCGACCAGGACGATGCCCTGGCGGCCGACCGCGCGGTGCACGACGTCCTGGTTGCGGTTCATCGCGACCGCCGGGGTCACGGTCCAGCCGCGCCCGATGTTCTGCAGCACCGCCGCGGCGGCGCCCGGCTGGCCCTCCATCTGCCCGAAGGCCGCCCGCTCGGCGCGCCGCCCGAAGACGATCGCCATCGCCAGGAGCGCCAGGACGAAGCCCAGGATGCCCAGGTAGACCGGGTGGCCGATCAGGAAGCCGATACCGAGGAGGACGCCGAGTACGACGATGCCCACGCCGGCGACGACGAGCCCGACCTTGGGATCGGCCTTCCGGGTCATCTTGTACGTGAGGGCGATCTGCTTCAGTCGCCCGGGGTTCGCGGCGTCAGCGCCGCCCGTGTTTGCCTTCCTCGCCATGCCTTGAAGTCTACGTGGCCCGGGACGTCCGGCCCGACGCGGCCTCCAGGACATGCTGGGCCTCCATGCGGTCCTTGGCGCGGCGGCGGTCCTCCAGGACGGAGGTCCAGGCGTTGCGGCGGGCGGTGCGCTGCCCGCCGCCGAGGAGCAGCGCCTCGACGGCCCGGAGGGTGCCGGTGACGGACGGGAGGGCACGGAGGCGGACATGCGACGACGCTGCGGCCGGCATGAGGGGTCCTCTCTCGATCGCGGATGAGACGAGGTGGGGGAGCGAGCGGATGGTGGCGGTGCGTGGAACCATGCTCACAGAACGGTGTTACCAGGGCATGACCCGACGGTCAAACACTGATGAAACGCCGATGCGGTCCCCCCGGACGGCGGAGCGGCCCGCACGGCCCGCTGAACTGCGGGGCCGTACGGGCCGCTCTCCGATACGCACTACCGACAGGTAACGACCTGTGCGGGGATTCACACCGGCGTCACACCGCCTGCGCGGCCTCCACCGCCGTGCCGCGCTTCTCGGAGCCCTCGGTCGCGCTCCGCCTCGCCACCGCTCCGGCCGCGTGTCCGCCCTCGTTCCTCGGGCGGACCCACGACCTACGCTCCGGCTCGGCTGCGCAGCTCCATCGCCTGCTGGTACAGACGGCCCGCGCGGTACGACGACCGGACCAGCGGGCCCGACATCACGCCGGAGAAGCCGATCTCGTCGGCCTCCTCCTTCAGCTCCACGAACTCCTGCGGCTTCACCCAGCGCTCCACGGGGTGGTGCCGGACGGAGGGGCGCAGGTACTGCGTGATCGTGATGAGTTCGCAACCGGCGTCGTGCAGCTGCCGCAGCGCCTCGCTGACCTCCTCGCGGGTCTCGCCCATGCCGAGGATCAGGTTCGACTTCGTGACCAGGCCGTAGTCACGGGCCTGCCGGATGACGTCCAGCGAGCGCTCGTAGCGGAAGCCGGGGCGGATCCGCTTGAAGATCCGCGGCACCGTCTCCACGTTGTGCGCGAAGACCTCGGGGCGGGAGGCGAAGACCTCCGCCAGGAGCTCCGGCACCGCGTTGAAGTCGGGGGCGAGCAGCTCGACCTTGGTGCGGCCGGCGGCGCGCTCCGCGGTCTGCTGGTGGATCTGGCGCACGGTCTCGGCGTACAGCCAGGCGCCGCCGTCCTCCAGGTCGTCGCGGGCGACGCCGGTGATGGTGGCGTAGTTCAGGTCCATCGTGACGACGGACTCGCCCACGCGGCGCGGCTCGTCCCGGTCGAGGGCCTCCGGCTTGCCGGTGTCGATCTGGCAGAAGTCGCAGCGCCGGGTGCACTGGTCACCGCCGATGAGGAAGGTCGCCTCGCGGTCCTCCCAGCACTCGAAGATGTTGGGACAGCCCGCCTCCTGGCAGACCGTGTGCAGGCCCTCGCTCTTCACGAGGCTCTGCATCTTGGTGTACTCCGGACCCATCTTCGCGCGGGTCTTGATCCACTCGGGCTTGCGCTCGATGGGGGTCTGGGCGTTCCGGACCTCCAGGCGCAGCATCTTGCGTCCGTCGGGGGCGACTGCGGACACATCGGCTCCTGTAGCTTCGATTCTTCGGCGCCCACCAGGGTACGCCCGTTGCTTCCATGCCTTGCTACGTCTGGCCAACCCGTGGCCAGAGCTCGGCATTCCTAGGCCGGGGCCCGTTCCGTCTCGCGCGCGATCTCCCGCGGCTTGGGTTCCGCGTTCTCCAGCACGTCCCGCAGGTGCCGCTCCACCACCGGGAGGACCTCCTCGACGGTGACGTCACGGCCCAGCTCGTTGGCGAGCGAGGTGACGCCCGCGTCGCGGATGCCGCAGGGGATGATCCGGTCGAACCAGGCGTTGTCCGGGTTCACGTTGAAGGAGAAGCCGTGCATGGTGACGCCCTTGGCGACCCGGATGCCGATGGCGGCGAGCTTGCGGTCCTCGCGGCGCTGGCCGGCGTTGGACGGGGCGTACTCGGGGCCGTTCAGGCGCGGGTCGAACTCCTCGTCGGTCAGCCGCGGGTCGAAGTCCAGCGAGAGCCCGCCGAGGGCCGGCCGCCGCTCGACCGGGTCGCCGAGGACCCAGACGCCGCTGCGCCCCTCGACCCGGGTGGTCGCCACGCCGAACTCGGCGGCGGTGCGGATCAGCGCCTCCTCCAGGCGGCGCACGTGCGCGACCACGTCCACCGGGCGGGGCAGCTTGAGGATCGGGTAGCCGACGAGCTGGCCGGGGCCGTGCCAGGTGATCTTGCCGCCGCGGTCGACGTCGACGACCGGTGTCCCGTCGAGCGGCCGCTCGTTCTCGGCCGTGCGCCGGCCGGCCGTGTAGACCGGCGGGTGCTCCAGGAGCAGACAGGTGTCGCCGGTCTCGTCGGCGAACCGCGCGGCGTGCACCTCGCGCTGCTTGTCCCAGGCCGCCTGGTACTCGACGGCGTTCTCGCCGAAGCCCAGGCGGACGAATTGCAGCTCACTCACGGCCATGCCTCCTCCTGGGTGTCCGCGGCCGGCTTCCGGGGATCGTCCCGGGGCGGGAGCCGGCCCGGCACCCTGCGTTTTACGCGCCCATGCCACTGTACGGCGACACGGTGCGAACCCTTCGGGCAGGTGGAGCGGGGCTTTGTCACCGCGGGACGACAACGAGGGTTCCGGTTCCTCACACGATCGGATGAATGTGGGGCGTAGCTGCTGGTACGGGCCGGGATGACCGCTACATTCACGCCGTTCCATGAGGGTCGAAACGGGCTGCCACCTGCGCCCGGAAGGCAGGAGACCGCACAGCCGATGACGGAACGACCACCGCAGCGCGTCCCGAACCGCCAGCTCGCCGCGCTCATCGCCGAAGCCGGGTTCTCCAACGCGGGACTCGCCAGAAGGGTGGACCAGCTCGGCCTGGAACACGGACTCGACCTGCGGTACGACAAGACGTCCGTGACCCGCTGGCTCCGCGGCCAGCAGCCGCGCGGCACCACCCCCGCCCTCATCGCCGAGGTCTTCACCCGCCGGCTCGGCCGCCGGCTCTCCGCCCAGGACCTCGGCCTCGACGCCTGCGCGCCCGTCTACGCGGGCCTGGAGTTCGCCGCCACCCCGGAGGAGGCCGTGGACATCGTCAGCGGGCTCTGGCGCAAGGACTCCGGCAGCCACGCCGAACTCCGCAAGATCGCCTTCACCCCGGCCGGCCTCGTCGTGCCCAGCCGGGACTGGCTCATCGGCCGCGCCGACGACCGGGTCGCCCGCGGCGAACCCGCCCCCGTGCCGGTGGTCCGCCCCGGCGCCCCGGCCCGCCCCGACCCCCGCGTCCCGCTCCAGGGCCGGTACTCCGTCCCCCGCCAGCGCGGCACCGAACGCGGCCCCGGCCAGCGCGTCACCGCCGGCGACATCGCCGCCCTCCGCTCCGTCGGCGACCTCTTCCGCACCCTCGACCACGCCTACGGCGGCGGCCACGCCCGCCAGGCCCTCGTCCGCTACCTGGAGCACGAGGCCGAGCCCATGCTCCGCGGCACCTACGGCGAGGCCACCGGCCGGCGCCTCTTCGCCGCCGCCGCCGACCTCACCCGGCTCGCCGGCTGGACCTCGTACGACATCGCCGCCCACGGCCTCGCCCAGCGCTACTTCGTCCAGGCGCTGCGCCTCGCCCAGGCCGCCGGGGACCGGGCCTACGGCTCGTACGTGCTCCTCACCATGAGCTGTCAGGCCGTCTACCTCGGCCACGGGCGCGAGGCCGTGCAGCTCGCCCGGGTCGCCCAGCAGGGCGTCGGGCCCGCCGCGCCGCCCGTCGTCCAGGCGATGCTGCACGCCGTCGAGGCCCGCGGCCACGCCGTCCTCGGCGAGGCCCGGGCGTGCAGCGCCTCCCTCGTCCGTGCCGAGCGGGCCCTGGAGGCCGCCCGGCCCGGCGACGAGGTCCCGCACTGGGCCCGCCCCTTCGACGAGGCCCAGCTCGCCGACGAGCTGGGCCACTGCCACCGCGACCTCCAGCAGTACCGCCCCGCCGCCCAGCACGCCGAGCGGGCCCTCCAGCTCCGCGCCCCCGGCTACGCCCGCAGCCGCCTCTTCTGCCGGGTCGTCCTCGCCACCGCCCGGCTCGCCCTCGGCGAGCTGGACCAGGCGTGCGCGCTCGGCGCCGAGGCCGCCCAGCAGGCCGCCGAGATGCGCTCCGCCCGCGCGATCGAGTACGTCCGCGACTTCGAGCGCCGCCTGGAGCCCTACCGGGACGCCCCGCCCGTCCGCACCTACCGCGACCGGGTGGCCGCCCTCGGCTGAGCCGGACCCGGCCTCAGGCCGCCTCCTCCTCCGTCCCCTCCCACACCGCCGGGCGCAGGCCCAGGTCGGCCAGGACGGCGCCGGCGGCCCGCTCCGCGGAGGCCAGCGTGGAGCGCAGGGTCCCCGCGCCCCGGTGGTCGCCGCACACGTACAGCCCCGCGAGGAGCCGCACCGAGCGGCACGGGTCGTGCCCCGGGGGCGTGGCCAGGACCGCGTCCCGGGTGTGGTGCAGGGCCAGCAGCTCCCACTCGTCCGTCGACGTGCCGTAGAGCGCCGCCAGGTGCTTGCGGACCCGCCGCTCGGTGTCGTCGGGCGGCGTCCCGAGGACCGTCGAGGTGATCAGCGCCCGGCCCGCCGGCGCCCGCGTCGGGTCCACCGCGCTCATCACCGCCGTGTGCGCCACCGGCCCGCCCGGGTCCGCCTCCACCAGGAGCGCCGGGTCCGCCGTCGGCGCCGCCGGCGCCGTGTGGTGCAGCACCGTCACCGCGTGGTACGCCGGGACCCGCAGGCCCGGCAGCAACTCCGCCGCCGTCCGCGCCCCCGTCGCGAGGACCACCGCCCGGCAGCCGACCGTGCCGTGCTCCGCCGTCGTCACCCGCGCCGCCGACACCTCCGTGACCCGGACCCCGGTCCGGACCGTGCCCGGCGGCAGCTCCGCCGCCAGCCGCTCCGGGACCGCCGCCGCCCCGCCCTCCGGCACCGAGATCCGGCCCCGCGCGAAGGCCCGCAGCGCCAGGTCCGCCCGCCGGCTCGACACCGCCAGGTCCGGATCGGCGAGCAGCGCCGCGACCAGCGGCCGCACCACCCCCTGCACGGTCCGCGCGGGCAGCCGGCCCGACAGCGCCTCCCGCGCGGTCCGCTCCGGCCGGGCGAGCAGCCGCTGCGTCGGGGTCGCCGCGAGCCGCACCAGCGAGGCGCCGAGCCGGGCCTGGTCCAGCGAGGCAGCCGGATGCCGGGGGGCGCTCGCGAGGGCGCGCGCCATGGTGAACGCTCCCCCCACGCCCCGGTGCGCGCCGGAGCGGCGCGGGTGCGGGGCGCCCCAGCGCGCGTACCGCCCGTCGGAGTGGACGATCACGCCGGGCGCGAAGGGGCGCGGCACCACCCCGTCGAGGCCCGGCAGGGCCCGCAGCTCCTCCGGCGAGAGGGTGAGCAGCCGGCCCACCCGGTCGAGCCGGAAGCCGTCGGCCGTGCCGGTGGCGTGCCGTCCGCCGATGGCCGGCTCGGCCTCCAGGACGGCGACCGAGAGCCCCGCCCCGGTCAGCCGCCGGGCCGCCGCGAGCCCGGCGACGCCGGCGCCCACGACGACGACGTCCACGTCCCCGAGGCCGGAGCCCCCGGCGTACGCCGCCCGCCGGGGCCCGGGGACGGCCGCGGGTGCCGTGCCGTCCGTGGCCTCCGGCACGGAGGCGACCTCCGTGGCGTCGTCCGCGTGCTGTGCCTGCTGTGCGCTGCGTGCGGTACTGAGCACGTGCCCCTCCCCAGGTCTGCGCCGCCTGTTGGGGGCCTATGCCCCCAACCGGCCCCCGGAATGCCCGAGTTCGCGATCCGTGTCGACTGGTGGGCAACGAGGCTAGGCAGCGCTCCCACGGCGGCGGGCCCGCGCGCGGCGGGCTTGCCGCAGCACGGGGGAGCGCAGGGAGCGCGGGGACCGGCTCAACGGGCCGCGGCGGCCCGGATCGAGGCGTCGATGGTGGGGAAGGCGAAGGCGAAGCCGGAGGAGAGCAGCCGCCCCGGGACCACCCGCTGACTGCCGAGGACGTCCGCCGCGAAGTCCCCGAGGGCCAGCCGCAGGGCGGGCGCGGGGACCGGGAAGGGGGTGGGGCGGCGCAGCACCCGGCCCATCGCCGCGGTCACCTCGCGGTTGGTGACCGGTTCGGGCGCCGTCAGGTTCACCGGACCGGACAGCGAGGGGGTGTCCATCAGGTGCCGCAGCGCGGCGACCTCGTCGTGGAGCGAGATGAAGGACCAGTACTGGCGGCCGTCGCCCATCCGCCCGCCGAGCCCGGCCCGGAAGACGGGGAAGAGCCGCCCCCAGGCGCCGCCCTGACGGGCCACCACCAGTCCGGTGCGGGCGTACGTCACCCGGATCCCGGCCTCCTCCGCGGGCGCCGCCGCGGCCTCCCACTCCACGCACACCGAGGGCAGGAAGCCGGTGCCGGCCGGGGCGCTCTCGTCCACCGCGCGGCTGCCGGTGTCGCCGTAGAAGCCGAGGGCGGTGCCGCACACCAGCGTCTCCGGCGGCTCGGCGAGCCCGGCGAGGGTCCGCGCGATCGCGGTGGTGCCGAGCACCCGGCTGTCCCGGATCTCCTTCTTGTACGCCTCGTTCCACCGGCGCTCGCCGACGCCCGCGCCCGCCAGGTGCACGACCGCGTCCACGCCGACGAGCCCGGCGCCGTCCACGTACAGCCGCTTCGGGTCCCACTCGACCTCGTCGGCGGTCCGGGCGGGCCGGCGCACCAGCCGGAGGACGTCGTGCCCGTCGGCGCGGAGGGAGCGGACGAGGGCGGCGCCGATGAGCCCGGAGGCTCCGGTGACGGCGACGCGCTTGCGGGTGGCGGAAGGCTGCATGCGCCCATCCTGCCGGGTGGGGCCCGGACGTGGCAGAGTGGCGGGTATGACCGAGCCGGAGACCGTCGTGATCCGAGCCGCCCTCCCGGGCGACGCCGAGCCGCTGGGCCTGCTCGACCGGGAGACCTGGTCCCCGCTCCACGCGGTGCTGCCCGCGCCCTCGGAGCCGTACCCGCCCTTCTTCGACGAGCGCCACCGGCCCGAGGACCACCTGGTGGCCGAGCGCGGCGGCGTCCTCCTCGGCTACGTGCGGCTGGGCCGGCCGACCCCGCTCGCCTGCAACGCCCACGTCCGCCAGATCCAGGGCCTCGCCGTCGCCGGCGCCGTCCGGGGCCAGGGGGTGGGCCGCGCCCTGCTGCGCGCCGCCCTGGCGAAGGCCCGCGCCGACGGCGCCACCCGGATCACCCTGCGGGTCCTCGGCCACAACGTCCCGGCCCGCGCGCTCTACGAGGCCGAGGGCTTCGCGGTGGAGGGCGTCCTGCCCGGCGAGTTCCTCCTCGACGGCGCCCCCGTCGACGACGTCCTGATGGGCCGGTCGCTCAGCTAAGCCCGGTCCCCGTTCCAGAGGGCCACCCCGCCCATCAGCTCGCGCAGGCAGCGCAGGGCGAGGGCGGCGGGGGAGCCGGGTCCCTCGACGGGGGCGTCGGACTCGGCCCAGCTCTCCAGGGCGATACGGATCGCGTCGGTGGCCGCCGCGGCCGCCAGGCGCACCTCCAGCGGGTCGGCCTCCGGTCCGGCGAGGACGGCCAGGACCTCGCGCAGCCGCTCCTCCGACTCCTGGTTGACCCGGTACCAGACGGCCCGCAGCGCCGGGTCCTCCGCCGAGGCGCGCAGCAGCCCGCGGGTCCAGCGCAGCCCCTCGACCCCGGCCTCGTCCACGGGGGTGAGGGAGTCGGCGACGGAGCCCTCCAGGGCCTGCGCCAGGGGGGTGCCGGGGCCGGTGGCGGCGAGCGCGTCCCGCCAGCGGTCGGCGCCGCCCGCCAGGAGCGGGGCGACGGCGTCCTGCTTGGAGCGGAAGTAGCGGTAGAAGGTGCGCAGGGCGACCCCGGCCCGCTGGGCGATGGACTCGGCGGTGGTGCCGTCGGGACCGTGCTCGCTGAACAGCTCGGCCGCCGCGCGGGCGATGTCCAGCTGGGTGGCGGCCTTGCGGCGCTGGGTCAGGGTGGGCGGCGCGGGCGTCGGTTCGGGTCGGTCGGTCACCGTACGAGAGTACGCCCGCACCCAGGGGGAGTGCATGAAGTGCAGGTGTGGCAAAACGTGCCACTTGGGCGTACGGTGGCATGCACGTCGAAAAGCTTGACATCGAGAGGTCGCCGCCATGAACCAGCTCACCCGTTTCGAAAACCGTCGCTCGCTCGTCACCGGCGGCGGCTCCGGCATCGGCCAGGCCACCGTCCTGCGCATGCTCGCCGAGGGCGGCCGGGTCGTCGCCGCCGACATCAGCGAGGACGGCCTCAAGGACACCGCCGCCAAGGCGGGGGAGGCCGCGGACCGCCTCACCACGGTCGTCGTGGACGTCGCCGACGAGGCGTCCGTCCGGGCCGGCGTCGCCGCCGCCGTCGAGGCCCTCGGCGGCCTGGACGTGCTGGTCAACGCGGCCGGCGTGCTCCGCTCCTCGCACACCCACGAGACCGGCCTGGACGCCTTCGAGCAGGTGATCCGGATCAACCTGACCGGCACCTTCCTCATGATCCGCGAGGCGATACCGGCGCTCCTGGAGGGCCACGACTCCGCCGTCGTGAACTTCTCCTCCACCTCCGCGATGTTCGCCCACCCCTACATGGCGGCCTACGCGGCCAGCAAGGGCGGCATCCAGTCCATGACCCACGCCCTCGCCGCCGAGTACGCCAAGCGGGGCATCCGCTTCACCGCCGTCCAGCCCGGCTCCATCTCCTCCGGCATGACCGACGGCTCCGGTGCCAGCAAGCAGTCCATGGGCCCCGGCCTCCCGGCCGACGCCGACATGTCGCTCTTCATGAAGCTCGCCCCCGCCCTCGGCCAGGGCTTCGCCGGGCCCGAGACCGTCGCCGGCGTCGTCGCGATGCTCGCCAGCGAGGACGGCCGGTTCATCACCGGCACCGAGGTCCGCATCGACGGCGGAACCCACTTCTGACGTCCGCCGCCGCCCGCACCGGGCCCCCGCCGGCCTCCTCGCCGGCGGGGGCCCGCCGTCACGACGGCCCGAACCGCTCCCACAGCCGGGGCAGCCGCTCCGCGAGCGCCGCCTCGTCGGACAGGTCCAGGGGGACGCCCTCCGGCTCCCCGGCCGGCATCACGAGCCCCAGGTCCGGGGTCTCCGTCCCGGTCAGCGTCTCGTAGGACTCGTCCGCCGCGAAGCCCAGCTCCTCGCCGTCCCCGTCCAGCTCCGGATCGAAGTCGTCGAGCAGCTCGGCCAGCTCGTCCGGATCCGCCACACCGCCCTCGTACACCTCCCGGCCCTGGCCGATCAGCCAGCAGCGGAAGGCGTCGAACCCCTCCTCGCGCTCCCCCCGGCCGTCGAGCAGGACCGCCGCCGCGCCCCACACGTCCCAGTGGTAGGCGCGGTTGAAGCGGGCCTCGAAGTGGCGCGCGTAGTCGAGGACCGTCTCCGGATCCAGCCGGGTCAGCCGTTCCACGAGCAGATCGGCCTGCTCGTCGGAGTCGCCCCCGGCTTCCTCACGGGTGGCGTCGATGATCTCCCAGAACTCGGTCTCGTCCATCACGGCACCAGCATCCTGTCTCCGCGACGGCGACGCACCCGGAAACCCCGGATTCCATCCGGACAGAAGATGTCGGGTATTCCTGCCAGCCTGAGGGACATGACGACCGACAGCACCACCGACACCAAGCCGCTGCACGGACGGATCTGCCTGGTGGCCGGAGCCACCCGGGGCGCCGGGCGGGCCATCGCCGTCCAGCTCGGCGCCGCCGGCGCCACCGTCTACGTCACCGGCCGCACCACCCGCGACAAGGTCAGCGAGGTCGGCCGCGCCACCGAGACCATCGAGGAGACCGCCGAGCTGGTGACCGCCGCCGGCGGCGAGGGGATCGCCGTCCCCACCGACCACCTGGAGCCCGGGCAGGTCCGCGCCCTCGTCGACCGGATCGACCGCGAGCGCGGCCGGCTCGACGTCCTCGTCAACGACGTCTGGGGCGGCGAGCACCTCCTCATCGACACCTTCGGCAAGAAGACGTGGGACATCGACCTCACCGACGGCCTGCGGATGCTCGAACTCGGCGTGCGGACCCACCTCATCACCTCGCACGCCGCGCTGCCGCTGCTCAACCGGCATCCCGGCGGCCTCGTCGTCGAGGTCACCGACGGCACCACCGCCTACAACGGCACCCACTACCGCGAGAACCTCTTCTACGACCTCGCCAAGAACGCCCCCCTCCGGATGGCCTTCGGCCTCGCGAAGGAACTGGCCGGCTCCGGCGGAACGGCCGTCTCCGTCAGCCCCGGCTGGCTCCGCTCCGAGCAGATGCTCGCCCACTTCGGCGTCACCGAGGAGAACTGGCGGGACGCGACGGAGCAGCTCGCCGACTTCGCCGTCTCCGAGTCCCCGGTCTACGTCGGGCGGGGCGTCGCCGCCCTCGCCGCCGACCCCGACCGCGCCCGCTGGAACGGACGGTCGCTCGACAGCGGCCTGCTCGCCAGGGAGTACGGCTTCACCGACGCCGACGGCTCCCGGCCCGACTCCTGGGGCTTCATCCTCGCCAAGGAGACCGACCCCGACACCAAGGTCGAGGACTACCGGTAGGCAGCCCGCACCGGTCACCTTTCACCGGTCGTCCTCACCGGTACCGCTCGGCCGTCGCGCGGGCCGCCTCGGCGAACCGCTCGCGCAGGGAGGCGGGGGCCACCACCTCCGCCTCCGGGCCGAGCCCGAACAACTGGCCGAAGGCGACCTCCTCGTTCTCCACCCGGAGCGTCACCGCCACCCGGCCCTCCCCGTCCGGCACCGCGCCCGCCAGCGCCTCCTGGGCCGCCGCCCGGTCCGTCACGTGCGGCAGCCGGCGCGCCCCCGCCTCCGTCAGCCGCAGTCCGACCTCGGCCCGCAGCAGCGAGCGCGCGAACTCCGCCGACCGCTCCGCCCAGAAGGCGTCCAGCGCGAACCCCGGATCGCGGTCGAACCGCTCCTCGCCGACCGCCACCGCCGTGAACCGGTCCACCCGGTAGGTGCGGTACGAGCCCGCCGCGCGGGCGCACACGTACCAGACGCCCGCCTTCAGCACGAGCCCGTACGGCTCCAGCTCCCGCTCGACCTCCGTGCCGTCCCGCCGCCGGTAGCGCGCCGACAGCCGGCGATCGTCCCAGACCGCCTCCGCCACCGCCGGCAGCAGCTCCGGCGTCTCCGGCTCCTGGTACCAGCCCGGCGCGTCCAGGTGGAAGCGGCGGGCCGCCGAACCCGGCGCGTCCGCCAGCGAGGGCAGCAGCGCCGCCGACACCTTCAGGCGCGCCGCCGAGGCCGCGTCCTGGAGCCCCATGTCCCGCAGCGCGCCCGGCAGTCCGGAGAGGAACAGCGCCTCCGCCTCGTCCTTCGCGAGCCCGGTCAGCCGCGTGCGGTACCCGCCGACCAGCCGGTACCCGCCGGTCCTGCCCCGCTCCGAAAACACCGGAACCCCCGCCTCCGAGAGGGCGAGGGCATCACGGGTGACGGTCCGCTCCGACACCTCCAGCTCGGCGGCGAGTTCGGCCGCCGTCATGGAGCCGCGGTTCTGGAGGAGCCCGTGGGGGCGCCGAGCTGGGCGAGGGCGGCGTGGAAGAGGGCGGGATCGGGTTTGCGGATCCCGTGGTCGGAGGAGACCACGACCGTCGGCAG
>NZ_JBEZUZ010000056.1:0-49008 GCF_040636735.1 Streptomyces sp. NPDC035033
CCTCCGGGGCGCGGGCCGCCCCCCCCCCCCCCCCCGCCCGCGCCGCCCCGGCGGCGGCCGAGCGGGCCGGCCGGGGCGGCGGCCGTCAGTCCTTCCGAGGCCATCAGACCTTCAGGGCCTTGCCGGTCTCGTCCAGGAGGTGCTGCGCGGACAGCGGCCCGCCGAAGAGCCAGGTGCCCGGGTCGAGCGCCAGCACCTTGTCGTTCTTGACGAAGGGCAGGCCCTTCCACACCGCGTTGCCGGCGAGGTCGCCGGTGAACGGGTTGTCGTTGTCGGCGGCGACGTACAGGAAGGTCGCGTCCTTCTCGACCTGCGTCAGCCCCTCGATGCCGACGGTGGTCATGCCCCACGCGTCGGCCTGGCCCTTCCAGCCGTTCTTCAGGCCGGCGAGGTTGAGCACCTGCGGGGCGATGGCGCCGTCGGCGAGCATCCGGATCGAGGCGGCGCCGTTGGCGGTGAAGCCCTGCGCGAGGGCGTACTTGAGGCCGCCCTTGCCCGCCTTCTCCAGCCGGCCCTTGAGGTCGGCGGCCTTGGCGTCGATCCGCGCGTTGACCTCGGCGGCCTTGTCCTCCTTGCCGACCGCCTTGGCCAGCTCGGTGAAGTTCTTCTTCATCGTGGCGAGCTGGGGCTGGGTGGTGTACGTGAAGGACAGCACCGGGGCGATGGCCTGGAGCTGCTTCAGGTTGGCCTTGGAGCGGTCGTTGTCGATGACGATGAGGTCGGGCTGGAGCGCCTTGATCTTCTCCAGGCTGGGCTCGTTGCGGCTGCCGACGTCGGCGACCCCGGCCGGAAGGGCGGCGCCCTCGGCGGTGATCCAGGTGCCGTAGCCCTTGTTGTCGGCGTTGCCGATGGGGGGCAGGCCGATGGCGACGAGCTCCTCGGCGTACGTCCACTCCAGGGTGACGACCTTCACGGCGGGCTTGTCCAGCGAGACCTCGCCCTGCGCGGTGTCGACGGTGATCTTGGCGCCGGAGGTCGCGTCCCCGGTCTTCTTCCCGTCGTTCGTCTCGCCCACGGTGCCGCCGCCGCAGCCGGTGGCGGTCAGCGCGAGGGCCAGGGCGGCACCGCCCGTGGCGAGGGCGCGCAGCATTTTCTGCATGGTGAACATCTCCTTGTGGACAGGGCTGTACGGGCGGTGCGGACGCCGCTTCCGACGGAACGCCGGGAGGAACGCCGGTGCCCTCGGGGCGCGTTCGGGAGCGGTCAGGAAGCGGCGGAGGTCTCGGACCGCGCGGGGAAGCACGCGAGGTATCCCGTCGCGGGGTCGCGGACGACGTTGACGCGCAGGCCGAAGGCGCGCTGGATGACCTCGGGGTCGAGCACCTCGTCGGGGGTGCCGGAGGCGGCGACGCCGCCGTCGGCGACCACGACGACCTCGTCCGCGTAGGCGGCGGCCTGCATCAGGTCGTGCAGCACCACGCCGCAGGCGATGTCGTGTTCGCGGGCGAGCCGGCGGACGACGTCGAGGACGTCGAACTGGTGCCGCATGTCGAGGTAGGTGGTGGGCTCGTCCAGGAGGAGGACTCCGGCCCGCTGGGCCAACACCATGGCGAGCCAGGCGCGTTGGCGTTCGCCGCCGGACAGTTCGTCGAGCCGGCGGTCGACCAGGGGCCGCGCGTCGGTGACGTCGAGGGCCCAGTCGATCGCCTCGGTGTCCTCGGCGGTGTGCCGGGCGAGGGCGCCGCGGTGGGCGTAGCGGCCGTGGCGCACGAGTTCGCGGACCGTGACCCCGGCAGGCGCCTGCGAGGTCTGGGGAAGGAAGGCCAGGCGCTGGGAGAGCGCGCGGCGGCCGAGCGAGCGGAGCGGTTCGCCGTCGATGCGCACCTCTCCGCCGAGGGGCGGGAGCAGTCCGGCCACGGTGCGCAACAGCGTGGACTTCCCGCAGCCGTTGGGGCCGACCAGGACGGTGATCTCACCGACCCGTAACGACAGGTCCACCTGCTTCAGCACCGTGCGGCCGCCATGACCGACGTCCAGACCGTTCGCCATCAGGCGGACGTCTCCCATGGACACCACTGCCCTTCCCGTCGTCGAACCGACCGCGCCACCATACAACTTAGGTAAGGCACGCCTTAGGGATCGGGCAACTTCCGGCCCGGCTTGTGACCATGTCGAGATCTCCCGCACCTCCGTGCGCCCCTCCTCACCCGAGTAACCCCCTTGCCCTGCACTCCATATGGGGTAGGGCGGAGGCCGGCGACGGGCGCCCCAGGAGCCGGCCGACGCGGCCGACGTGGCCGTCCCGACCGGAGGCCGGCGGTCCGGGGCCCACCACCGGGCGGCCCAGCAAAACGTCTCCGGCGGGCACGCCCGGTACGGCCGTCGCCGGACGGATCAGCGCGACGAAGGGGGCCACCACCTCGCCCGGTTCGCGCCGCATCCGGTTCGCGCCTCACCCGGTTCGCGCCGCATCCGGGCCTCGACGCGCAGGCCGTCGAGAGAAGTGACGCGCTCGCGGACCTCCGCCACGGTGTCGACGAGGGCGCGGGCGACCGCCCGGGTGTTCGCCTCGATCTCCGGGTGGACGTCGTACGCGCCGAGGCGGACACACAGCGCCACGCGCATCCCCGCGACCGGCGCGGCGGAGTCGAGCAGGGCGCTGCCGGCCGCGGTCGCCCGAAGCGGTCAGCCGCGCCCTGGCCGCCATGCCCAGGAGCTTCGGCAAGGGGCGCGGGAATGAAGAGGTGGTGCCGTCGGCGGCCGCGCGGCTGCGGGGAGGGGCCGCTCATCCCTCCCCGCAACCGCGCGAACCACCGGAAGCCCGCCCTCGCCCTCCTTGCCCCTGCGCCCCCGGCCGGCGAGAGGGAAGCGCGGGTCAGCGCACGCGGCCCCGGGCCTTCAGCTGCGTCGCCGGGACCTCCGGCGCGTCCAGGCGGTCACCGTCGTACCCCTTCACCCCGCCGAAGCGGTCGCCCGTCATCCAGTCCTGCCGGGCCTTGCGGATCTCCTCGTCGGTGCGGCCGACGAAGTTCCACCACATGACGATCTCCTCCTCGAAGGGTTCGCCGCCGAGGAGCATCAGGCCCGCGTCGGAGTCGGCGCGGAGCGGGAGGGAGGCGCGGCCGCAGCCGAGGTAGAGCATGGAGCCGGGCAGGACGGGGACGCCGTCGACGTGGGCCTCGCCGGACATGGCGAGGACGGCGTACTCGAAGTCCGGGTCGAGGGGCAGGTCGGTCTCGGTGCCGGCGGTGAGCGCGAGGTCCGCGCCGACGATCGGGGTGTACGTGGTGCCGGGCGAGGCCGCGCCGTCGAGGGAGCCGAGGATCACCGTGGCGGTGAGGCCCGGGGCGGTGACCCTGGGCAGGTCGGCGTGGTGCTGGAAGTGCGGCTCGACGTGCCGGTGGGCGTCGGGCAGGGCGACCCAGAGCTGGGCGCCGTGCAGGAGGCGGGCGTGCGGCCGGGGGCTCTCCTCGGAGTGGGAGATCGCCCGGCCCGAGGTCATGAGGCCCAGCTCGCGGGGGCGGATCGTCTGGAGGCTGCCGGTGGAGTCGCGGTGCAGGACCTCGCCCTCGTGCAGCCAGCTGACGGTCTGCAGTCCCATGTGGGGGTGGGGCGGGACCTGCATGCCGGGCTCGTCGGCGATGTCGTCGGGGCCGTAGTGGTCGACGAAGACCCAGGCGCCGACCATCCGCCGGCCGAGGTTCGGCAGCAGCCTGCGCACCTGCGTCGACTCGCCGAGCTGGACGTGACGGGGGCTGAGGAGTTCACGTACGGGCTCGGCGACGACGAAGCCGCGGCCACCGCACACGGCGAGCTCGGCCTGACGGTCGAGGTTGCTCATGGGGATCGACACCTCTCCAGTGGGGGGACCGGCTCTCCAGCGGGGGATCCGGAGGAGGAAACCAGTGGTGGAATGTTCAACTACTCTTCGGTGTTGACGAGGGCGGACCACCCCACAGGGTGGCAGATCCGGCCCCCCGGAACAGGGAGAGCAAGTGAGCGACACGTACTACGAGTTCGGAACGGCCGCCGACCGCTGGAGCCGCGCGCAGCTGTTCTTCGACGCGAAGGAGTACCAGACCGCCGTCCGCATCCTGCGCGGCCTCGTCGCCGAGCACCCGGACCAGACGGCCCAGCGGCTGCTGCTCGCCCGCGCCTACTACCACTCGGCCCAGCTCCGGCTCGCCGAGGCCGAGCTCCGCGCCGTCCTGGAGCGCGACCCGGTGGAGCACTACGCCCGGCTGATGCTGGGCCGCACGCTGGAGCGGCAGGGCCGCGAGGCGGAGGCCGCCCCGCACCTGCGGATGGCCGCCGCGATGAGCGGCGAGCTGCCGTCCTGACGCGGATCTGATACCCCGGCACGGTATGGTCGGGCCCAGGAGGTCCTGATCATGCCCACACCCCGGCCGCGCCACGGCGAACGAGCGGAAGGTGCCCTCGCGCACCTCCTGCTCGTCGTCGTGCTCGCGCTCGGGGTGTTCATGATGCACGCGGTGGGACACCCCGAGGGGGCGTCCTCCGGCGACACCGCCCACGCGGGCAGCGGGGCGGTCCACGCGGCGGGCGCCGCGGGCGTCGGTGCCGCTCCTGGGGCCTCTGACGCCTCTGAGGCACCTGGCGCTTCTGACGCCCACGGCGCTTCTGACGCCCACGGCGCTTCTGACGCCCACGGCGCTTCTGACGCCCACGGCGCTCCTGACTCCCACGGCTCCGCCGATCGCGACGAGAGTCACGCGCCCGGTTCGGGGATGGACATGACCACGCTCTGCGTGGCCGTCCTCGCCGGCTGGCTGCTCGCCGGCCTCGTCCGGGCCGCGCTCCGCCGCCGCCCCGACTGGCTCGTCCTGCTCCTCGCGCGGCTCGCCCCCGCGTCCGGGCCGCACGCGCCGCCTCGCCGGCCGCCCGACCTCGCCCTGCTGTCCGTCCTGCGCATCTAGGCCGTACCGCCTCGCCGCGGGCCGCTTCGCGCCGCCCGCGTCCCACCGGTATGAGCCCATGACCGTACGTACAGCACACGAGGAATCACCATGCGTACCTTCCGCAAGCGCGCCCCCCGCACCCTCGCCCTGACCGGCGCCGCCGCCGCGGCCGCCCTGCTGCTCGCCGCCTGCGGCGACGACGAGCCGATGAACGGGATGGACCACGGCGGCACGAGCGCCTCGTCCTCCGCCTCCGCCCCGTCCTCCGCCGCCCCGTCGGCCTCCGGGTCCTTCAATGACGCGGACGTGATGTTCGCCCAGATGATGATCCCCCACCACCAGCAGGCCCTGGAAATGGCGAAGCTCGCCGACGGGCGCGCCGAGGACGCCGACATCAAGAAGATCGTCGCCGCCGTCGAGCAGGCGCAGGACCCCGAGATCCAGAAGATGAAGGCGTGGCTCAAGGGGTGGGGCAAGCCCGAGTCCGCCGGCGCGGGCCACTCGATGGCCGGAATGATGTCCGAGCAGGACATGAAGGACCTCGCCGCCGTCCAGGGCAAGGACTTCGACCGCAAGTTCGCCGAGCTGATGATCGCCCACCACGAAGGAGCCGTGGAGATGGCGAAGGAGGAGCAGAAGAACGGCCGCAACGCCGAGGCCAAGACCCTCGCCGGTGAGGTCGTCCGCGCCCAGGAGGCCGAGATCGCCGAGCTGAGGAAGATCCTCGACCGGCTCTGATCCACGCGGCCCCGGGCGGCTCCGGCCCGCCCTGACTCCTCGGGGCGGGCCCGCCCGGGTATTGGATCCAACATCCCGGATCCGGATCCAGGCTCTTGGATCCAAGAGCCAAGAGCCAGGCTTCTGAATTTTGGATCCAACATCCGAAATTTTGGACCCGGATTTCGGATCCGGGTTCCGGGATCCGGGATCCGGGATCCGGGATCCGGGATCCGGGATCCGGGATCCGAAGCCCTGGATACCGGATTTCGGATCCGCTCCTCCGCGACTTCCTCCCTCCTCCTCTCCCTCCCGGCAGACGAAAGAACCATGACCAAGCTCCGTCTCCCCCGGACCGCGACCGTCTCCGCCGCAGCCGCCGTCCTCTCCCTCTCCCTCGCCCTGACCGCCTGCTCACGGCCCGCCGACCCGGGCGACGAACCGGCCTCCGCCCTCAGCCACATCCACGGGCTCGGCCTCCGCGACGGCATCCTGTACGTCGCCACGCACGAGGGGATCCGCTCCCCCGGTGCCGGGGGCGCGCCCGTTCTCGTCGGTGACCGGCGGGACGACTTCATGGGCTTCACCGTGGCCCGCGACGGCACCTTCCTGGCCAGCGGCCACCCGGCCGCCGGCGGCGACGGCCCTTCCGACCTCGGGCTCATCGCCTCCACCGACTCCGGCCGCAGTTGGACGGAGAGGTCCCTCGGCGGCGAGGTCGACTTCCACTCCCTCGGCACGGCGGGCGGGACCGTCTACGGGTACGACAGCACGAACGGGCGGCTGCGGGTCACCCGCGACCAGAAGACCTGGGAGGACCGCGCCTCCCTCCGCGCCCTCGACATCGCCGTCTCCCCCACCGTCCCGGACACCGTGCTCGCCACCACCGAGACGGGCGTCGCCCGCAGCACCGACGGCGGCAGGACCTTCGCGCCCGGGGCCGGGCAGGTGCTCGCGTACGTCTCCTGGGGCGCGGCCGACGCGCTCTACGGCGTCTCGCCGGACGGGGAGCTCTTCCGTTCCGGGGACGGCGGCGCCGCCTGGAACCGGATCGGTCCCGTGCCCGGCGGCGCGCCGCAGGCGCTCACCGCCGTCGACGCGCGCCGGCTGCTCGTGGCGACGGGGGACGGCGTGTACGAGTCGAGGGACGCGGGCCGCTCGTTCGTCCGCCGGATGGAGGTGACGTCCGGGGCGGACGGGCACTGAGCGGAGCTCGTACGGGGAGGCGCGCCGGACGGCCCCGGCGCGCCTCCCGGGCTCACGCCCCCGTGACGTCCACCACGACCTCGCCGCCCACGACGACGGTCTCCGCGACCGTGCCGGGGATCTCGTCCGGGGCGATCCGCAGGATGTCCCGGGAGAGGACCACGAAGTCGGCGAGCTTGCCGACGGTCAGCGAACCCCGCTCGTGCTCCAGGAAGTTGGCGTACGCCGAGCCCATCGTGTAGCCCTCGACGGCCTCGGTGACGGTGAGGGCCTGGCCCTCCGTCCAGGGCTCGCCGCCGGCGAGCGGGCGGCGGGTGACGGCGGCGTGGATGCCGACCATGGGGTCCATCTCGGCGACGTTCCAGTCGCTGGAGAGGGCGAGCACGGCGCCCGCGTCCCGCAGGTCGCGCAGCGGCCACGCCTTGTGCCAGCGGTCGGGGCCGATGTTCTCGGCCCAGTCCTGGCCGGGGCCCGCGATGTCGGGGGCGGCGTGCCGGGGCTGCATGCAGGCGACGACGCCGAGCTCGGCGAAGCGCGGGGTGTCGTCGGGGTCGAGGCACTCGACGTGGACGACCTGGTGGCGGGCGTCGCGCGGGCCGTTGACGGCGCGGGCGTGGGCGACGGCGTCGAGGACCGTCCGGATGCCGCGGTCGCCGGTGGCGTGCACGAAGCACTGGAAGCCCCGGGCGTCGAGCCGGGCGAGCAGGTCGGCGAACTCCTCGGGCGGGTAGAAGGTGTCGCCCCGGTGGTGGGCGCAGCCGGCGTACGGCTCCAGGAGGGCGGCGGTGCGCGGTTCGACGACGTCGTCGATGTACAGCTTCAGCGGACCGACCCGGAAGCGGTCGTCGGCGTGGGCCCCGGCCGCCGCCTCGAAGGCGTCGAGGTCGGCGTCGGTGGTGCCGCGCGGGTGGAAGAGGGCGGCGACGATCCGGGAGCGGAGCCGGCCCTCGGCACGCGCGCGCGTGAAGAGGGCGAGGTCGTCGAGGGAGTTCTGGGGTTCGACGACGGTGGTGATGCCGAAGCGGATCGCGTCGTCGAGGCTCTTGGCGAGGCGGCCGTACTGGCGGTCGGGCGAGGCCCAGGGGACGCCGAGGTCGCGCAGGGCGCGGTGGCCGTCGCGGGAGAGGCCCTTGACGGCGAAGTCCTTGACGAAGCCGGTGGGTTCGCCGGTGGCGGGGTCGGTGACGGCGCGGCCGAAGGGCAGGTCGGTGCGGTCGCGGTCGACGCCGAGGGCGCGCAGGGCGGCGGTGTTGAGCCAGGCGGTGTGGACGTCGTAGCTGAGGACGAGGGCGGGGGTGTCGCCGGTGGCGGGATCGAGGTCGGCGGCGGTGGGCATGCGGCCGTCGGGGAGCGCGGAGTAGTCGAAGGCCTCGGCCTCGATCCAGGGGGCGTCCGGATGGGCGGTGCGCCAGGCCCGTACGCGCGCGTGGATCTCGTCGAGGGTCCGGGCGCCGGCGAGCTGCACGCAGGCGTCGTCGGAGCCGAGCCGGACGTGGTTGTGGGCGTCGACGAAGCCGGGCAGGACGAGCCGCCCGCCGGCATCGAGGACGCGGGTGCCGGGTCCGGCCCAGGCGGCCGCGTCCGCGTCGGCGCCGAGCCAGACGATCCGCCCGTCCCGTACGGCCAGCGCCTCCGCCTCCGGCAGGGCGGGGTCGACGGTGTGGACGCGGGCTCCGGTGAGGAGCAGGTCGGCGGGGGCGGGGGTGGTGCCGTTCATGCGGGGCGTGTTCCTTGTCGTACGGGAGGGGTGGCGGCCGTCGGCGGTCAGGCGGCCGGGTGCGGGGTGGCGGTGCGGCGGGCCAGGAGGACGTACACGAGTGCGGCGACGGGCGCGCCGAGCAGGGTGAGGTCGGCGCCGCCGAGCGGGGCGACGAGGGGCCCGGTCCAGAGGGCGGAGTCGCAGGTGAGGGCGGAGAAGAGGCCGCCGGTGAGGAGGGCGGCGGCGCCGGCGGGGTGCCAGCCGGAGCGGTACCAGTAGGCGCCGCCGGGGCCGGTGCGGTGGAGGGCCTCGGAGTCGTACCGGCAGCGGCGCATGACCATGTCGGCGAGGAAGACGCCGCCCCAGGGGGCGAAGACGATGATCAGGAGGGAGAGGAAGGAGAGGAGGGAGGTGGTGAAGTCGGTCAGGAAGAGGGCTCCGAGGGAGCCGGCGGCGGTGACGGCGGCGCTGACCGCGAGGGCGCGGGCGCGGCTCCAGGGGATGCCGAGGACCTGGAGGTTGAGGCCGGAGGAGTAGAGGGTGATGACCGAGTTGGTGACGGATCCGCCGAGGACGAGGGCGAGGAAGACCGGCCGGAACCAGCCGGGCAGCAGGCTCTCGGCGCCGGCGACCGCGTCGGTCATGTCGGTGCGGGTGGCGGCGGCGACGCCCGCGACGCCGAGGGCGACGGAGGAGAGGAAGCCGCCGAGGGCGCCGCTGACGGTGACGGCCCGCAGGCTCGTGGTGCGGGGCAGGTAGCGGGTGTAGTCGGCGGGCATCGGCAGGTACGAGAACGGGCCGGCGAGCATCACCACGAAGGCGAGGCTCCAGCCCGCGGCGCCGGGCCCGGTCGCGGGGGCCGAGGTGTCGGCGCCCGGCACCAGGAGGACGACGAGGACGCCGAAGCCCGCGGCGAGGACGTACGCCATCCAGCGCTCGGCGAACTGGACGGTGGCGTGGCCCCAGAAGGAGATCGCGAAGGTCAGGGCGAGGGTGACGGTGAGGGCCAGGGCTCGGGGCACGGGGCCGCCGGACCAGCCGAGGGAGGCGAGGAACGCCTCCAGGGCGAGGGTGCCGACGACGGTGTTGACGACCGTGTAGCCGATGCTGACGACCCAGTTGAGGGCGCCGGCGGGGCGGTTGCCGCGGGGCCCGAAGGCGGCGCGGGAGAGGACGAGGGTGGCGGTGCCGGTGCGGACGCCGCCGAGGCCGGCGGCGCCGATGGCGAGGAAGGAGAGGCCGCCGAGCACGACGACGGCGGTGGCCTGCCAGAAGGAGAGGCCGAAGGCGACGGCGAGGGCGCCGTTGATGACGTAGGTGAAGGTGAGGTTCGAGCCGAACCAGACCCAGAAGACGTCCTTGGCGCTGCCGTGGCGCTCGGCGTCGGGGATGGGGTCGATGCCGTGCTCCTCGACCTGGAAGACCTCGTCCCGGGGGGCGGTGCCCCGGGTGGGGGTCGTCGGCGCCGTCTCGTGATCGAGCACACCACGCTCCTCTGTTCGCATGCCTGCTCGCATGCCTTGATCTTGAATGACGTTCTAAGTTCTTGAACGGCATTCAAGATGGGCGACGGGTTCCGGCCACGTCAAGACCCCGGCGGAGATCCGGCTAAGGTCGGTGGCGTACGAGGACGAAGCCCCGGACGGGGCCCGAGCGAGGGAACGGGGTACGGCGGCGGTGGCAGGGGCGGCACGGCGGCGCGACGGACACGTCACCCAGGAGCGGATGCTGGAGGAGGCCATGGCGGCGATCGCCGAGGACGGCCTCGCCTCCCTCACCATGTCGGCGCTGGCCGAACGGCTCGGCACCAGCGGCGGCCACATCCTGTACTACTTCGGCTCCAAGGACCGGCTGCTGCTCGCCGCGCTGCGCTGGAGCGAGGCCGCGCTCGCCGAGGAGCGCCGGGCCCTGCTCGCCCGCCGAACCGCCGCCGAACGCAAGCTCGACGACTTCCTCCGGCTCTACCTGCCGCGCGGCCCCCGCGACCCCCGCTGGATGCTCTGGATCGAACTCTGGGCCAGGACCCCCGGCAACTCCGAACTCCGCGACGCACAGCGCGAGTTGGACGCCGACTGGCAGCGGGACCTGGAGGCCCTGCTCGCCGCCGGCGCGGCTCGCGGCCGCTTCGCCCCGCTCGACCCGGCGGCCCGCGCCTCCGAACTCCTCGCCCTCCTGGACGGTCTGAGCACCCGGGTCGTCCTCGGCCAGGACTCCGCCCCCGACCCCCGCCCGGCCCTGGAGACCGCCCGCGCGGCGGCGGCCCTGCTCGTTCCCCGCGCCTGACGGGGTGGGGCCGGCGGGCGGGGTAAAGCGGGGCGGGGCGGGGATCCAGGATCTCGGATGGTGGATCTCGGATCCTGGATCCAGAACTTTGGATCCAGGATCCGGAACTCCTGATCGTGGATCCAGGATTATGGATCCACGATCCTGGATCCTGGACCCAAACCCCGCCTAGCGAATCACTCCGAGTCCGCGCCGTCCCGGTATGCCTCCAGGAGCCGGAGCCAGACCTCGCTGAGGGTCGGGTAGGACGGAACCGCGTGCCACAGGCGGGCGATCGGCACCTCGGCGGTGACGGCGACGGTGGCGGCGTGGAGGAGTTCCCCGACGGCCGGTCCGACGAAGGTCGCGCCGAGCAGGACCTCGCGGTCGAGATCGACGACGAGGCGGGCCTGCCCCTGGTAGCCGTGGGCGTAGAGGCCCGCACCAGCGACCGAGCGCATGTCCACGTCGACCGCGCGGACCCGGTACCCGGCGCGTTCGGCCTCGGCCAGGCTGACGCCGATGGCCGCGGCCTCCGGGTCGCAGAAGACGACCTGCGGGACGGCCGCGTGGTCGGCGGTGGCGGCGTGCGGGCCCCAGGGAGCGGCGTCGGACGACGGGGTGCCGGCCGCGCGGGCGGCGATCGCGGCGCCCGCGATCCGTGCCTGGTACTTGCCCTGGTGGGTGAGGAGCGCCCGGTGGTTGACGTCCCCGACCGCGTAGAGCCAGTCGGTGCCGGTGACGCGGAGGCTGTCGTCGACGTCGAGCCAGGAGCCGGGTTCCATGCCGACGGTCTCCAGGCCGAGGTCCTCGGTGCGCGGGGCGCGGCCGGTGGCGAAGAGGACCTCGTCGCCCTCGACCGTGTCGCCGCCCTCCAGGACCACGGTGACGGGGCCGGTGCCGCCGTCCCGTACGACCGCCTCGACGTTCACGCCGGTGAGGACGTCGGCGCCGCGCGCCCGCAGGGCCTCGGCCACCCGTTCGCCGGCGAAGGGCTCCATGCGGGGCAGCAGCCGGTCGCCCCGGACGAGCATCGTGACGTGGGAGCCGAGGGCGTGCCAGGCCGTGGCCATCTCCACGCCGACGACGCCTCCGCCGACGACGACCAGGCGTCCCGGCACCCGGTCGGCGCTGGTCGCCTCGCGGCTGGTCCAGGGGCGGGCGCCGGCGAGTCCGGGCAGCGGGGGCAGGACCGCGCGGCTGCCGGTGCAGACGGCCACCGCGTGCCGGGCCGTCAGCACGTGGTGCTCGCCCTCGGGGCCGTCGACGGTGACCCGGCGGGGGCCGTGCAGGCGGCCGTGGCCGCGGTAGACGCGTACCCCGATCGAGTCCAGCCAGTCGACCTGCCCGTCGTCCTTCCAGTGGCCGACGGTCTCGTCCCGGTGCGCGAAGACGTCCAGGGCGTCCAGCGGGCCGTAGACCGCCTCGCGCAGGCCGGGGACCTTGCGGGCGTCGGAGCGGGCCAGGACCGGCCTGAGCAGGGCCTTGCTGGGCATGCAGGCCCAATAGGAGCACTCGCCGCCGAGCAGTTCGGCCTCCACGATCGCGGCGGTCAGACCGGCCGCCCGCACCCGGTCGACGACGTTCTCGCCGACCGGGCCCGCACCCAGGACCACCACGTCGTACACATGCTCGTGCTCGTTCGCCACCGTTCGCGTCATGGGGAACAGTCTGGCGGGTGGGGGCCGGAATAGCGCGGCCCGATACGCCGTTGTGCGGGGCGAGTCCCGAGGGGACCGTGAAGGCACCACCGGAGACCGGAAAGGCGGAAGCATGAGCACCATCGAGCTCACCAAGGACAACTTCGACGAGGTCGTGAGCGGAAACGACTTCGTTCTGATCGACTTCTGGGCTTCCTGGTGCGGACCCTGCCGTCAGTTCGGCCCGGTCTACGAGGCCGCCTCCGAGCGCCACCAGGACCTGGTCTTCGCCAAGGTCGACACCGAGGCGCAGCAGGAGCTGGCCGCCGCCTTCGAGATCCGGTCGATCCCGACGCTGATGATCGTCCGCGACAAGGTGGCCGTGTTCGCGCAGCCGGGCGCGCTGCCGGAGGCCGCGCTGGAGGACGTCATCGGCCAGGCGCGGAACCTGGACATGGACGAGGTCCGCAAGGCGGTCGCGGCCCAGCAGCAGTCCGAGTGACCCGGACGTCCCGCGTCCGGTGAGAGCCCCCGCTCCGGCGGGGGCTCTCCCGTGTCCGCGGGCCCGTCCCCCGCGGAGTCGTTTTCCTCGGAGTCGGTTCCCGCGGGTCCGCTCCCGTCAGCGTTCCAGGACCAGGGCCAGGCCCTGGCCGACGCCGATGCAGAGGGCGGCGAGGCCGGTGCCCGAGCCTGCGGCGGCGAGCTGGTGGGCCACCGAGCCCGCGAGACGGGCGCCGGAGGCGCCGAGCGGGTGGCCGAGGGCGATGGCGCCGCCGCGCGGGTTGACGACGGCCGGATCGAGCTCCGGCCACTCGGCGAGGCAGCCGAGGGCCTGGGCCGCGAAGGCCTCGTTGAGTTCGAAGGTGGTCAGGTCGGCGAAGGAGCGACCGGCCTTCGCCAGGGCGCGCTGGACGGCGGCCACCGGCCCGAGGCCGAAGAGCTGGGGCTCGATGCCGGTGACGGCGGAGGCGCGGATCCGGGCGAGCGGCTCACGGCCGGTCTCGCGCAGCCCGTCCTCGTCGACGAGGAGGAGGGCGGCGGCGCCGTCGTTGAGCGGGGAGGCGTTGCCGGCGGTGACGGTGCCGCCGTCGGGACGGAAGGCGGGCTTGAGGCGGCCCAGCGCCTCCAGGGAGGTGTTCTCGCGGACGCACTCGTCCCGGTCGAGCTCCGCGCCCGGGTACGGGACGACCTCGCCGTCGTACAGGCCCTTGGCCCACGCCTCGGCGGCCTTGCGGTGGCTGTCGAGGGCGAAGGCGTCCTGCCGGTCCCGGCCGATGCCGTGCTTGTCGGCGACGAGTTCGGCGCCCTCGCCGAGCGAGACGGTCCACTCGGCGGGCATCCTCGGGTTGGTCATGCGCCAGCCGAGGGTGGTCGAGTGGAGCTGCTGGTGACCGGCGGGGAAGGCGCGCTCGGGCTTCTGGAGCACCCAGGGGGCGCGGGACATGGACTCGACGCCGCCGGCGATCGCCACCGAGGCGTCGCCGAGGGCGATCGCGCGGGCGGCCTGGACGACGGCCTCCAGGCCGGAGCCGCAGAGCCGGTTCACGGTGACGCCGGGGACGGTGACGGGCAACCCGGCGAGCAGGACGGCCATGCGGGCCACGTCGCGGTTGTCCTCGCCGGCGCCGTTGGCGTCGCCGAAGTAGACGTCGTCGACGAGGGCCGGGTCGAGGCCGGGCGTGCGGTCGACGAGGGCCTTGACGACATGGGCGGCGAGGTCGTCCGGCCGTACGGAGGCGAGGCCGCCGCCGAACTTCCCGATCGGGGTGCGGACGGCGTCGACGATGTACACGTCGCGGATGCTCATCGGATCTCTCCCGGGTGACCGGCGGAACGACTCTGTTCGCCTGGTGAAACAAGTTTCGCGCTGGTGCGCGCGCAGAGTCTGGGCCCGCCGGTCCGCCCTGTCAACGGTCCCCCGCCCCGGGGCTCACGCGGCGGGGACGTCCCGGACCAGTGCGACGAGGCCGTAGTCCAGTTCCCGCCCGTCCACCAGGAGGGCCTCCACCGTGCGCGTCTCGGGGTCGACGTCGGCGACGACGCCGTGCCCCTCGTAGCGGGGGTACCCGGACTCGCCGTACCGTCCGGTCCGCTCCACGACCGCGGACCGGACGGCGCTGTCGGCGACGCTGGCCCCGCCCCGGTCCTCGACGTGCGCGGGCACCAGCAGGATCTCGTAACGCTTCGGGTCAGTGCTCATGCACCGACGCTAAGCGCTGCCCCCGTCTCCCGCCGGACGGCACGGCGGGCCGGGTCACGCGACGGCGGTGCCCTCCAGTTCGACCATCTGCCCGGGGACCGCCAGCCGGGTCACGCCGAGCATCGTGGTGGCCGGTGCCGCCCCGGCGGCGCCCAGCCGTGACGCCAGCACGCCGTAGTGCGGGAAGAGGAGGTCGACGTCGGTGGTGTAGACGGTGAGCCGGACGAGGTCCGCGAGGGACATGCCGGCCTCGCGGAGCACGGCCTCCAGGTTGTCGAAGCTCAGTGCCAGCTGCGCCGCCATGTCGCCGTCGTGCCGGGGCTCGCCGTCGGCGCCCATCGCGGTCTGCCCCGAGACGTACAGGGTCCGGGTGTGCCCGGAGACGAGCTCGCCCTGGTTGAATCCCATGTCCAATGACCAGGTCACCGGGTTGACCGCCGTTCGTTCCACTGCCATGTCAGCTCCCATGTGTTCATGCGCTCGTGCGCCTCGTGCGCTTCGTGCGGGTGCTGACGAGGCTTCCAACGAATCACGACACCCTTGGTCATGTATCGAGGCCGTGTCTTCGGATGTCATGCATTTCGGATGTCGTGTATTGGATACGGTTCTCGTATGCGCGCCGATCGGCTGGTCTCCCTGGTGCTGCTCCTGCGTCAGCGCGGCCGGATGACCGCGGGCGCGCTCGCCCGCGAGCTGGAGGTGTCCACCCGTACCGTGCTGCGTGACATCGAGGCGCTCTCCGCGGCCGGTGTACCGGTCTACGCCGAGCGCGGGCGGCACGGCGGGTTCGCGTTGCTGCCCGGCTTCCGGACCGAGCTCACCGGGCTCAACCAGGACGAGGCGCTCGCCCTGCTGACGGCCGGAGCGGGGCGGGGCGAGCAGGCGTTCGGCCTGGGCTCGGCACTCGCCTCGGCCATGCGCAAGGTGGTCGACGCACTGCCCGAGGGGCACCGGACCACCGCGAGCGACGCGGCCCGGCGCTTCCTCGTCGAGCCGGAGACCGATCTGCTCTCCCGCCGTACGGCCGCGGACGAGGTGTCCCGCCCCGCGATGGGCGAGATCCGGCGCGCGGTGCTCGCCGGTCACAAGCTGCGCCTCCACTACGCGGCCGCGGACCGGGAGCCCCGCTGGCGCACGGTGGACCCGATCGGCCTGGTCACCGTGCGCGACCGGGGCTACCTGCTGGCAACGCGAGCCGGCGCCGACCGCACCTACCGGCTGTCACGGGTACTGGCCGCCGAGGAGCTCCCCCAACCCGCGGAGCGGCCGGCCAGGGTCGACCTGGACGAGGCATGGCGGGAACGGTGCGCGCGGTTCCTCTCCAGCGACCACCTCACCGCGCTGGTACGGGTGAGGCCGGAGCGGAGGGAGGAGCTGCTGGCCACCGCGGTGGCCGTCCGGGCCCCCGAGACCGACACGGACGGCTGGCTGCGGCTGGAGGCGACGTTCCAGGACCTGTGGCACGCCGAATGGGCCCTCTGGCAGCTCGGCACCGACGCGGAAGCCCTGGCCCCGGAACCGCTGCGCGCCTCCCTGCGCGACCGGTCCGCCGCGATGGCCGCCCGCTACGGGGGCCGGACCTGAGAGATCCCGGGACCGGATCGCACCGCCTGGATCCCGAATTCGGATCCAGGACCCAGGGTCCCGGATCTTGGATCCACAATCCTGAATTTTGGATCCAAGATCCTGAATCCGAAATCCGAGCCCTTGGATCTTGGATCCAGGGTCTTGGATCCAAGATCCGGGACCCTGGGTCCTGGGTCCTGGATCCGGGATCCGGGATCCGGGATCCGGGATCCGGGATCCGGGATCCGGGATCCGGGATCCGGGATCCGGGATCCGGGATCCAACAGCCGGAAGTCAGCCGTCAGCTGGACTCACGCCGGATCACCCGCGAGTCCGAGAGGGAGCGGGTGCCCGTGCCGGTGGCGGTGCCGTTGACGGCGCCGTCGACCAGTTCGGCCAGGTCGTGGCCGGGGATCAGGTCGATGTGCACGGTGCTCAGCCGCGGCCGCAGGAGCCGGCCGAGGAGGAGGTCGTCGGCGCCGATGACGGCGGTCTCCCCGGGCACGGCCACGTCGGCGTCCTGGAGGGCCCGCATGAGGAGCATGGCGTACTCGTCGTTGTAGCCGAAGACGGCGTCGAGGCCGAGTTCGGGCCAGCGCGCGGCCAGTTCCGCGGCGGACTCCTCGGTGTAGGCGAGGGGCAGCGGTACGACGGTGGCGCCGGCGGCCCCGGCGGCGCGGCGGGCGCCCTCCAGGCGGGGGCCCGAGAACGTGCCGAGGCCCGGTTCCTCCGGCACGACGACGCCGATGCGGCGGCGGCCCGTCGCGACCAGGTGCTCGACGGCGACCTCGCCGATCCGCGGCTGGTCCAGGACGAGGGAGTGGGCGCCCTCGGTCCGGCCGGTCCCGAGGGTGATCACCGCCTTGACCCCGGAGCGCCGGAGGATGCCGACGGCCTCGGGGGTCACCTCGACCTCGCCGGTCGACACCACGGCGACGGGGCGCAGTTCGGCCCAGGCGCGGGCGGCGTCCTCGGGGTCGAGGCCGATGCTGCCGTACTGGACGACGGTGTAGTCGAGTCGGCGCAGGGCCCACTGAAGGTCGTTGAAGAACCCGCTGTAGAGCGGGCCCACGGGGACGTGGGCGGTGGGCAGGAGGACCATCCGGCTGTGGCCGGCGCGCAGGGTGCGGGCCGCCGCGTGGGGGACGTAGCCCAGTTCCCGGGCCGCCTCGCGGACCCGCGCGCGGGTCGGCTCGCTGATGCGGACGGCCGAGGCGTTGTTGAGGACGTAGCTGACGGTGGCCCGGGAGACGCCCGCGAGGCGCGCCACGTCGGCGCTGGTCGGCACGGCACGGGCGGGGGTGCGGCCCGGGGTGCCGCCGGCGGGCTGTTCGATCGACTGGCTCATCGCCTCGGCATCTTTCCAGAACACTCCGGCGCAGGGTCTGGCGGATGGCCGGAAGTGGGTGCTACACAATGGTGACACGAGTCACTGGCACGTGTCACCCTCCCCGAAACCACCCCTCGCCGCCCCCTCGTCGGCGTTCTCCCTGGAGGGCAATGTGGCCCTTTCCTCCCCCGGTACCGGAGCCGGCACGGGCACCGGCACCGGCTCCCCCGCCGCCTCCCGCCCCGCCCGTGGGCTGCTGCCGCTGCTACTCCTCGGCAACACCGCGATGTACGCGCTCTACATCGGCGTGCCGGGACTGCTGCTCGCGCTCCAGATCGAGGCCGTCGACCCGGCCGACAAGGTGGCCAACTTCGGCCTGGTCTCCGGCATATCGGCGATCTTCGCGACGGTCTTCAATCCGGTCGCGGGCGCGCTCTCCGACCGCTCCGGCCGCCGCAACCCGTGGATCCTGGCCGGGGGCCTGCTCGCCGTGCCGGTGATGCTGCTCCTCGGCGGCGTGCACACGATCCTGCTGATCACCATCGCCTGGTGTCTGGGCCAGGCCGTGATGAACGTCTACCAGGCGGCGATCACCTCCGTGGTGCCCGACCGGGTCCCCCTCGCCTCGCGCGGCAGGGCGTCGGCGGCCGTCGGCCTCGGGCTGCCGGTCGGCTCCACCGTCGGAGCCCTGATCGGCGCGGCCTTCTCGGAGGACTACCGGACCGGCTATCTGGTCCTCGGCGCGATCGTCGCCGTCACCGCCGTCGTCTTCACCGCGCTCGCCCGCGAGGAGCGGATGCCCGCCAGAGCCCCGATGCCGGTCAGGGCGCAGATCGCCGCCTTCGGCAGCGCCTTGAGGGACCACGACTTCCGGTGGGCGTTCATCGGCCGGGCGCTGCTCGTCCTCGGGTACTTCGCGGTGGCCGGCTTCCAGCTGTACGTCCTCAAGGACCACACCGACCTGCCGGCCGGGTTCTCGGCCGAGGAGGCCGTCGCCGTCCTCATGCCGGTCAACTCCCTCGCCATGGTGGTCTCCACGGTCCTGGGCGGCTGGCTGTCCGACCGCTTCGACCGCCGCAAGCTCTTCGTCGGCGCCTCTGCGGCGCTCGCGGCCAGCGCCCTGCTCGTCCCCGCGGTCACCACCAGCTGGGCCGGGATGCTCGCCTTCTCCGTCGTCAACGGCCTCGGTTTCGGCTGCTACATGGCGGTGGACACGGCCCTGGTGACGATGGTGCTGCCGAAGGCGGAGGACGCGGCCCGCGACATGGGCGTCCTCAACATCGCCAACGCCGGGCCACAGATCGTGGCGCCCTTCGTCGCCTCCGCCGTGGTCTCGGTCGGCGGCGGGTACACGCCCCTGTTCCTGGTGGCGGCCGTCCTGTCGGTCCTGGGCGCCCTGGCCGTCCGGCCGATCCGTTCCGTCCGCTGACCGGCGGGAACTGTCCGGCCGATCGACACCGTTTGGAAGCAGTACTTCTGACGTACCGTTCAGGCATGGACGAAACCTCGATGGACGGCTCGATGGTGGGACTGCTCGGCCGGGTGACCGGGACGATCGGGCCCGGGCTCGTCGGCGAGGTGATCCTCCGGATCCGCGGCGGCGCCGAGCACTTCCTCGCGTACGCCGCCTCGTCCGGGCAGCGGATCGAGGTCGGCACGCTCGTGACCGTGGTGGAACACCTCCCTCCGCGCACCGTCTACGTCACAGCCGTGTACGGCGTCTGACACGAGGTCCGGCACGACCGTTGAGCGGCGCGTCCGTCGGGCGCACACTCCCTTCACCGGGTCCGCACGGCTCCGGTGAAGGGGGATCCTGCCCATGGGCATCGGCATTCTGGCGGGCGCGGTCGTCGGCGCGCTCGTCCTCCTGATCGTCCTGTTCAAGATGATGTGGCGCGTCGCGGAACCCAACGAGGCGCTCATCATCTCCGGTTCCAACCACAAGAACGAGGGCCTCGGCGAGGGCATGGGGTTCCGCATCGTCACCGGCCGCGGCACCCTCGTGGTGCCCGGCGTGCAGGCGGTGCGGAAGCTGTCGCTGGACCTCAACGAGACGCAGCTGTCCGTCGAGTGCGTCACCCACCAGGGCATTCCGCTCAAGGTCCGGGGTGTGGTGATCTTCAAGGTGGGCGACGACTTCGTGTCGATCGCCAACGCGGCCCGCCGCTTCCTCGACCAGCAGAAGCTGATGAGCGAGCGGGTGCACATCGTCTTCGCCGGTCATCTCCGCGCGATCGTGGGCGGGTTGACGGTGGAGGACATGATCCGTGACCGGGAGAAGCTGACCGGGCAGGCGCGTTCGGCCTGTGGCACGGAGATGGAGAAGCTCGGGCTGATCGTCGACTCGCTCCAGATCCACGAGATCGAGGACCCGACCGGCTACATCAAGAACCTGGCCGCCCCGCACGCGGCCGCCGTCCAGCGCGACGCCCGGATCGCGCAGGCGGAGGCCAACCGGCGGGCCACCGAGGCCGAGCAGCAGGCGGCGGCCCGGATGTCGGAGGCCACCCGCGACAGCGAGATCCTCCAGGCCGGCTACCAGGCCGAGCGGGACCAGGCCAGCGCCCGGGCCCGGCAGGCCGGTCCGCTCGCCGAGGCCGCCTCCCGCCAGGAGGTGGTCGTCCAGGAGACCCGGGTCGCGGAGCTGGAGGGCCTCCGCAAGGAACAGCAGCTCCAGGCGGAGGTCCGCAAGCCGGCCGACGCGATGGCGTACGAGACGCGGACGCTGGCCGAGGCCGAGCGCGACGCCCGGATCTCGGCCGCGCAGGCCAAGGCCCGGGAGACCGAGCTGGCGAGCGCGGCGGCGGCGACGGCGACCCGGGTCACCGGTGAGGCCGAGGCCGCGGCGGCGCACGCCAAGGGTCTCGCGGTGGCCGAGGCCACCCGCGCGAAGGGTCTGGCCGAGGCGGAGGCGATCAAGGCGCGGGCGGCGGCCCTCGCGGAGAACCAGGAGGCCGTGGTCGCGCAGCAACTGGCCGAGAAGTGGCCGGAGATCGTCGAGGCCGGTGCGTCCGCCTTCGGGAACGTGGACCAGATGGTCCTCCTGAACGGCGCCGACGGCATGGCGGAGATGTTCGCCAAGGCCCTCACCATGGGCGGCACCGGCCTCGGACTCGCCCGTCAGCTGCTGGCCACGATGGGCCCGAACGCGACCGACCGGGCGGCCGGCGCCGTGCCGGGCGCGCGGGGCGCCGGGGAGGCGGCCGCGGTCGAGATCACCGTCGGCGACGACGACTGATCCGGGTGCCACGAAGGCCGGGGTCCGGTGCCGTGCCGGCGCCGGGCCCCGGCCCGTGTCCCCGTCTTCCCGGATCCCCGCACTTCAGTTGTGGCCGAACTTCCGCTCCTTGCGGTGGGACGCCGTCTCGATGACGGGGCGCGGCGACTCGGCGGCCGTGGTGCCGCCCTTCTCCTTGGCCGACGCCGTCTCGCGGTGCTCGTGACCGCCCGTCCGGGCGCCCTTGTTCACCCGGGTCTGTTTCCTGCCCACGATCGTGCCTCCCGTACGCCGGCTCTCGGACGCGGCTCGGACACGAGCCTGCGTCCTTTCAGGCTCGCACGGGGGTACGAAGCGCGCATTGCGGGATGAGCGGGGAAGAGGGGGATGGGGGCGGAGGATCAGGATATTGGATCCAATATCCGATGGAAGGCGGCGAGGGTGGGGCTCCCGGCGGCACGGTCCAGGACGGCGAAGACGACCTCGTCGAAGTGGCCGGCGAACCGCCCGTCGCCGGTCAGCAGCGCCTTGAAGGCGCCGGCCACCTCGGCCGGGTCGTTGCGGAAGACCCCGCAGCCCCAGGCACCGAGAACCAGCCGGTGGTAGCCCTCGGCCACGGCCGTCTCCAGGACCCGCTCGGCGCGGGAGGCCAGGGCGGCGGGCAGCCGGTGGGCCCGCTCGGGCTCGCGGCGGCGGACGACGCCGGCGTTGGGGGCGGGCGAGGTCAGGAAGCCGACCGCGAACGGGGAGGCGAGCAGGGCGCCGCGGTCGTCGCGGAAGACCGGGACCCGGGGCGAGTGGATCACCCGGTCGGTGTAGAAGGCGTCCCGGTCGTTCCGGTGGTGCTCGTAGTAGGCGGGGGCGCGGAGCAGGGTGGCGTAAAGGGCGGAGGAGCGGCACAGGGCCTCCTCCTGGGCCTGGGCCCCGTTGAGGTAGCCGCCGCCGGGGTTGCGGGCGGAGGCGAAGTTCAGGACGGCGACCGGCCCGTCCGGGTCGGCGGCGGTCATCCGGCGGGCGGCGGCGAGGCTGCTCTCGCCGGTGACCTCGATCCGGCCGGCGCGGTCGGTGGCGGGGGTGACGGGAACCGGCTCGGGGCCGTACAGACGGGTTCCGGCCAGGGCGGCCGCGAGGTCCTCCCGGAGGGAGACGGTCCGCCCGTCGGGGGCGGTGTAGGAGCCGGCGGCGACGATCGCCTCGGTCTGCCGCGCGATCTCGCGCAGTCGTGCACTCATGACCCGAAGAATGATCGTTTCGGCCTCTGCGGGACAAACGTTTTTCCATCGGCGCACGGCGGGGGCGCACCCAGTGCCGAGGGGCGCTTTACGGACGACCGGGGGCACAAGGGGCGCGTACGGGGGCGCCCGGGCGCTCTTGCACGCCGCCCGGCGGTGGCATTAGGTGGAAGGCAGCGGCTTCCCGAACGGTTCCGCGACCAGCACCTGGAGGTGCACGGATGACGACCGGCGGCACCCCGCGCGGCGGCCCGCCCCTCACCGAGGAGGCGGCGGAGGACCTGTTGCGCTGCATCTGCTTCAAGACCGGCCCGCCCCGAACCGTCGGCGCGGAGCTGGAATGGCTCGTCCACGACCTGCGCGACCCCCGGGAGCCGGTGCCTCCGTCCCGGCTGGCCGCCGCGCTCGACTCCGTACGGTCCCTGCCGCTGGTGTCGGCGCTCACCTTCGAACCCGGCGGGCAGCTGGAGCTCAGCTCGCGCCCGGCCGGTTCCCTGATGGAGTGCCTGGACTCGCTCGCCTCCGACCTGACGGCGGTGCGCGCGGCGCTGGGTCCGCTCGGCCTGACGCTGAGCGGGTACGGGGTCGACCCCTGGCACTCGCCGCGCGAGCGGGTGCTGCACGAACCCCGCTACGACGCGATGGAGGTCGCGCTCGCCCGGACCGGCCCGGCGGGCCGGGCCATGATGTGCGAGTCGGCCTCGGTCCAGGTCTGTCTGGACGCCGGCCTGGAGGAGCCGGGCCCGCTCGGCTACCGGCGGCGCTGGGAGCTGTCCCGGCTCCTCGGCGCGGTGCTGGTGGCGGTCTTCGCCAACTCCCCGCAGCACGGCGGACGGCGCACCGGCTGGCGCTCCACCCGGCAGGCGCTGTGGGCGGACCTCGATCCGCGGCGGACCCTGGCGCCCTCGGCGGACGGGGAGCCGCGCGCGGAGTGGACCGCGCACGTCCTGGACACGCCGGTGCTCTGCATCCGCACGGAGGACGGCCCGTGGCTGGTGCCGGAGGGGCTGACCTTCCGGGAGTGGCTGCGCACCGGGCGACCGCGCCGGGCCGACGTCGACGACCTGCGCTACCACATGACGACGCTCTTCCCGCCGGTCCGTCCGCGCGGTCACCTGGAGCTGCGGATGATCGACGCGCAGCCGGGCGCGGACGGCTGGATGGTGCCGGTGGCGGTGACGACGGCGGTCTTCGAGGACCCGGAGGCGGCCGAGCGGGTCCACCGGGCGGTACGGCCGCTGGCCGAGCTGGACGGACCGGAGCCGGCGCCCCGCAACCGGCTGTGGCTGCGGGCGGCCCGGGAGGGGCTCACCGATCCGACGCTGCACGCGGCCGCCCTGGAGGTCTTCGCGGCGGCCCGGCCCGCGCTGCGGCGGATCGGCGCGAGCGAGCCGGTGCGGCGGGCGGTGGACGCCTTCCGGGAGCGCTACGTGGACCCCGGGGGCTGCCCGGCCGACGAACTCCAGGTGATGACGTCATGACCGGTACGGCGGACACCGGCGCGGACACGGAGGCGCTGCGGACCCGCGCGCTGGAGGCGCTGACCGCAGCCCGGGCCCGCACCACGCTCCTCACCGACAGCGTGACGGACGGCGAACTGACCGCCCAGCAATCGCCGTTGATGTCGCCGCTGGTCTGGGACCTGGCGCACATCGGGAACCAGGAGGAGCAGTGGCTGTGGCGGGCGGCCGCGGGCCGGGAGGCGCTGCGGCCCGAGATCGACCCGCTGTACGACGCCTTCGCGCATCCGCGCTCCGAGCGGCCGTCGCTGCCGCTGCTGCCGCCGCCGGAGGCCAGGGCGTACGCCGCCGCCGTACGGGCCCGGGTGCTGGACGTGCTGGCCGGAGCGCGCCTCGAAGGGGCTCCGCTGCTGGATTCCGGCTTCGCCTTCGGGATGATCGCCCAGCACGAACAGCAGCACGACGAGACCATGCTGATCACCCATCAGCTCCGCAAGGGGCCGGCCGCGCTGGACGCTCCCCCGCCGCCGGCCCGTCCCCCGGGCCCGCTCCCGGCCGAAGTCCTGGTGCCCGGAGGCCCGTTCACGATGGGGACCTCGGACGAGCCGTGGGCGCTGGACAACGAACGGCCCGCGCACACCCGCACCGTGGCCGCCTTCCACATCGACACCGTGCCGGTCACCAACGGTTCCTATCTGGCGTTCATGGCGGACGGCGGCTACACCGACCGGCGGTGGTGGCATCCGGAGGGGTGGGCGCAGATCCGCGAACACTCCGTCGTGGCACCGCTGTTCTGGCGCCAGGAGGGCGGGCGGTGGCTGCGCCGCCGGTTCGGGGTGACCGAGCCGGTGCCGGAGGACGAACCGGTGGTGCACGTGAGCTGGTACGAGGCCGACGCGTACGCGCGCTGGGCGGGGCGGCGGCTGCCGACGGAGGCGGAGTGGGAGAAGGCGGCGCGGCACGATCCGGTGACCGGCCGCTCGCGCCGCTATCCGTGGGGCGACGCCGACCCGGGCCCGGACCGCGCCAATCTGGGCCAGCGGCACCTGCGGCCCGCGCGGGCCGGGAGCTATCCGGCCGGCGCCTCGCCGCTCGGGGTGCGGCAGTTGATCGGTGACGTGTGGGAGTGGACGGCGAGCGACTTCCTGCCGTACCCGGGCTTCCGGGCCTTCCCGTACAAGGAGTACTCGGAGGTGTTCTTCGGGCCCGGGCACAAGGTGCTGCGCGGCGGTTCCTTCGCGGTGGACCCGGTGGCCTGCCGGGGCACCTTCCGCAACTGGGACCTTCCGGTGCGGCGGCAGATCTTCGCGGGCTTCCGCACGGCCCGCTCCGCGGAGCTCGCCTGATGTGCCGTCACGTCGCCTACCTGGGCGGGCCGGTGGCGCTGGGCGACCTGCTCGTGCGGCCGCCGCACGGCCTGCTGCGGCAGGCGTGGGCACCGCGGACGCAGAGCAGCGGGGTGGTGAACGCGGACGGCTTCGGCGTCGGCTGGTACGCGGACGGCGACCCGGTCCCGGCCCGGTACCGGCGCACCGGCCCCATCTGGGGCGACCTCTCCTTCGCGGACCTCGCCCGGGTGGTGCGGAGCGGGGCGCTGCTCGGGGCGGTGCGGGGCGCGACGCTGCCGGGGGCGGACGGGGAGGCGGCGGCGGCGCCGTTCGCCTCGGGGCCGTGGCTCTTCAGCCACAACGGGGCGGTGCCCGGGTGGCCGGGGGTGCTGACGCCGCTGGCGGCGACGCTGCCGGCGGCCGAACTGCTCGACCTGGAGGCGCGGACCGATTCGGCGCTGTTGTGGGGGCTGGTGCTGCACCGGCTGCGGGCCGGGCAGGGGCCGGGCGACGCGCTCGCCGGGGCGGTGCTGGCGGCCGCCGAGGCCGCTCCGGAGGCGCGGCTCAACCTGCTGCTCACCGACGGCGAGCAGATCGCGGCGACGGCCTGGGGCAACAGCCTGTGGTGTCTGGCGGAGCCCGGCCGGGCGGTCGTGGCCTCCGAACCGTACGACGACGATCCGCGCTGGCGGGAGGTGCCCGGGCACACGCTCGTCACCGCCACCCGGGCGGACGTCACCCTCACCCCGCTCAAGGAGTCGTCCGCGTGAGCACGTTCCAGCTGACCCGCACCCTCGCCCCGGACGCGGCCGCCGCCGATCTGCGCGCCGACGTGCTGCACGGGCTGACCCGCTCGCCCAAGGAGCTGCCGCCGAAGTGGTTCTACGACGCGCGGGGCAGCGAGCTGTTCGACGCGATCACCCGGCTGCCCGAGTACTACCCGACCCGGGCCGAGCGGGAGATCCTGGCCGCGCGGGCGCCGGAGATCGCGGCGGCGACCGGGGCGCGGACGCTGGTCGAGCTGGGTTCCGGTTCGTCGGAGAAGACCCGGTTCCTGATCGACGCGCTGCTGCCGGGGCTGGCCGCGTACGTGCCGGTGGACGTGAGCGAGTCGGCGCTGACCGGGGCGGCCGGGGCGCTGCTCGCCGACCGTCCGGAGCTGCGGGTGCACGCGCTGGTCGCCGACTTCACCCGGGGGATCGCGCTGCCGGACGCCCCGGGGCCGCGCCTGGTCGCCTTCCTGGGCGGGACCATCGGCAACCTGCTGCCGGAGGAGCGGCGGGTCTTCCTGCGCTCGGTCCGGACGATGACGGCGCCCGGGGACGCCTTCCTGCTCGGCACCGACCTGGTGAAGGACGAGTCGACCCTGGTGGCGGCGTACGACGACGCCGCCGGGGTGACAGCGGAGTTCAACAAGAACGTGCTGGCCGTGATCGACCGCGAGCTGGGCGCGGACGCGGATCCGGACGACTTCGAGCACGTGGCCCGGTGGGACCGGGAGCGGGAGTGGATCGAGATGCGGCTGCGGGCCCGGCACGCCCTGACCGTGAAGATCCCCGATCTCGATCTGGCGGTGCCGTTCGCGGCGGGCGAGGAGCTGCGGACGGAGGTGTCGGCGAAGTTCCGTCAGGAGGGGGTGCGGGCGGAGCTGGCCGAGGCGGGGCTCGAACTGGTGCGGTGGTGGACCGACGACGGGGGCCGGTTCGCGCTGTCGCTGGCGACGGCCCGGTAGGCGGCGGCCGCCAGGAGCCTGCGGTCCGGATACTGGATCACGGATATCGGATCCAATATTCGTATCTCGGCGGTGAGTCCCCGGGTCCGCGCCACCCGCCACAGCGACGCGCCGAGCGGGTCCTCCCCCACGTACGCCGCCGCCCCGGTCGGCCGGTAGCCGATCCGTACCGGTTGGACATCGGATCCGGTGTCCACGGCGGCCTGGAAGAGGGCCGGGCGGAACCGGCCGCCGGCCCGCCCGCACCAGGTGGAGCCCTCCGGGAAGGCGGTCACCCGGCCGCCGGCCGCCAGCACCCCGGCGACCTCCCGCACCGTGCCGGGCAGCCGGCGCAGGCCGTCGCGGTCGAGGAAGACGGTGCCGCCGAGGGCGGCGAGCGCCCCGAGCACCGGCCAGCCGCGCACCTCCCGCTTGGCGACCATCCGGCCGGGCAGGACCGCGGCGACCAGGGGGATGTCCAGCCAGGAGACGTGGTTGGCGACCACGAGGAGGGGCCGCCCGGCGGGCACCCGGCCTCCGGTGACGGCCGGCCGGACGCCGAAGGCGCGGACGACCGCCCGGACCCAGAGCCGTACCAGGGCGAGCCGCGCGGCGGCCGGCAGCAGTGCCGCCACCGGCAGGAGGAGCACGCCGAGGAGGACCGCCGCGACCCCGGCCGCCAGGCGGACGCAGGCCAGCGGGACGGGCACGAGCGCGGGCCGGAGGGCGGCCCGTGCCGCCCGGCCGACCGCTCCCTCCGCCGCTCCCTCCGCCGCCCCCTCCGGCGCTTCCGGGGCGGGGGCCGGGCCGGGGTCCGGGTGGGCCGCGCAGTGGCGGCCCGGGGTGCAGGGCGCCGTGGGGAGCCACGGCGAGGGGGCCGGGACCGCGCCGTTCACGAGGCCGGGACGAGCGAGAGGAAGTGGCGCAGGTAGCGCGGGTTGGTCCGGCGGAGCGAGAGCAGCACGTAGAGGTCGGCGACGCCGAAGTCGGGGTCGTGGGCCGGGGCGCCGCAGACCTGGGCGCCGAGCCGGACGTAGCCGCGGAGCAGGGCGGGCAGCTCGGTGCGGCCCTCGGGGCGGGGGACGCCGTCGGAGTTCCACAGCCGGTGCGGGGTGACCCAGTACTCCTCGGGGGCGAGGTGCTTCGCCTTGACGGTGTCCCAGGTGGCGGCGGCCAGCGCGCCGCCGTCGGCGAGCGGGATCGAGCAGCAGCCGGCCAGCCACTCGTGGCCGGTGCGGGTCATGTAGCGGGCGAGGCCGGCCCAGATGAGGGCGATGACGGCGCCGTTGCGGTGGGCGGGGTGGACACAGGAGCGGCCGACCTCGACGAGGTCGTGGCGGAGGGGCGCGAGCCGGGTGAGGTCGAACTCGGTCTCCGCGTAGAGGCGCCCGGCCACGGCGGCCCGCTCGGGCGGCAGGATCCGGTAGGTCCCCACGACCTCGCCGGTGGTCTCCTCGCGGACCAGGAGGTGGTCGCAGTAGGCGTCGAAGGCGTCGGTGTCGAGGCCCGGCTCGGGGCCGTCGAGCCGGGCGCCCATCTCGCCCGCGAAGACCAGGTGGCGCAGGCGCTGGGCGGCGCGGACGTCGTCCTGGTCGCGGGCGAGTCCCACGAGGTAGCGGGGGGCGGGCTGCGCCCCGTCGGCCGGTCCGGGCTGCGCGGGAAGCACGGCGGCGGGGAGCTGGATGCCCGCCGGCACGGGGACGGCGGGGGCGGTGGAGTCGGCGAGCGCGTGCGAAAGGGCGGGCATGGCGGTCTCCTCCGGCGTACGGAAGGTGAAGGGTCGGCGCCGGTCCGCGAGCGGTACGGTCCGGCCCCTCGTTTCTTCCGCCGCCGACTGGATTCGACGTGACCGGCCGGGGGATCGCGGGTGTGGGAAGGCTGAATGCTCCGCTGCGCCCCCGGGCGGGAGCGCGGCGGTGGGGTCTACTCGGCCAGGGTCGTGGTGATCGCCTCCGAGGCGGTGCGGGCCGCCTTCCTGGCGTCCTCGCCCTCCAGGACGGCGGTCATGAAGGGCTTGATGGGGTTGTCGCCCTCGACGCTCGCCCACTGCGGGGAGTTGGGGGTGGCGCGGCCGTTGGCGGCGCCGACGGCCATGACGGCGGTGGCCTCCTGGCCGGAGACGACGGAGGCGAGGCCCTTCTTGTTGGGCACGTAGCCCATGGCGCGGGCGAGTTCCGTCTGCCACTTCTCGCCCGCCAGCGCCTTGACGACCTCCAGGGCCGCGCCGCGGTCGGAGGCGTTCTCCGGGATGATCAGGTCGGAGCCGCCGGTGAAGACCGCGCCGGGGGTGCCGGCCTTCTTGCCGGGGACGGGGAAGTAGCCGAGCTTGTCCTTGAGGCCGGGGTTGGCCTTGAGGATGGCGGAGACGGCGCTGGGCACCGCGACGATCTGGGCGACGTCGCCGCGGGCGAAGACCTCGGCCTGCGGCGGGTTCTGCTCGTCGGCGTTCTTCGGGCCGGAGCCGAGGGACTGGAGCTCCTTGTAGAACTCCATGCCGCGCAGGGCCTGGGGGCTGTCGAGGGCGCCGGTCCACTGGCCGCCCTTGTCGACGGCGAGCTCGCCGCCCTCGTCCCAGATGAAGCCGGCGAGGGTGTACCAGTCCTGGCCGGCCAGGTAGATGCCCTGGGAGCCCTGACGGTTGAGCTTCTCGGTGTCGCGGAGCCACTCCGCGCGCGTGGCGGGCGGTTCGTCGACGCCGGCCTCGGCGAAGAGGTCCTTGTTGTAGATGACGATGCGGTTGGCGGCGTACCAGGGGATGCCGTACTGGGAGCCGCCGATGCGGCCGGGTTCGGCGAGGCCGGGCAGCCAGTCCTCGCTGCCGAGGTCGCGGACGGACTCCAGGGTGAGGTCGAAGAGCCGGCCGGTGTCGGCGTACTGGGCGACCTGGGTGTTGCCGACCTCGATGAGGTCGGGCCCGCCCTCGCCCTCGATGGCCTCGGTGACCTTCTTGCCGATCCCGGTCCAGTCCTGGATGGTGACGTTGAGCTCGACGTCGTCGTGCTCGTCCTCGTACGCCTCGGTGAAGCGCTTCAGGAAGTCCTCGCTGACGCTGTCCCGCATGAGCCATATGTCGACCGTGCGGGTCTCCTCCCCGCCGCCCGGCAACAGCCCGCAGCCCCCGAGGGCGAGTGCGGTGGCGGCGGCCAGAGGGCATGCGAGGAAGCGGTTCTTCACGGGGTCACCTTCGGTTCAGTACACGGCGGTGCGGCAGGGGGGACTGACCCGACGTGGGGGGACCGAACGGGTTGTTCGCGCGGGTATGTGGCACTGGATTCTGGTCTGGACCAACCAAGTGGTCAAGTCCTTGACCATCACGTTCCCGGTGAGGGCGGGGCGATCGACGCGGTTACCCACGGGTAGGGGCGAAGCGGGCCGACCGCCCGCTCCGTGTCGCGCGGCGCCCGGCCCTGGGGCACGGTGGAGGGACCGTACGAGAGGAGTCCGGCCCCCATGTCGAACCACACCTACCGCGTCACCGAGATCGTCGGCACCTCCACCGAGGGCGTCGACCAGGCCATCCGCAACGGCATCGAGCGCGCCTCGCAGACGCTCCGCGGCCTCGACTGGTTCGAGGTCACCCAGGTGCGCGGACACCTGGTGGACGGGCGGATCGAGCACTACCAGGTCGGCCTGAAGGTCGGCTTCCGCCTGGACGACGGCGCCTGACCCGGCACGCGCGCGCCCGGCACGCGCACGCCCGGCCCGGCACGGTGTACGGCGCTCCCGGCCCGGCGTACGGCGCCGGTACGCGCGTGCCCGCGGGCCTCAGGTCCGGCCCTCGCGCTCCTGGGCCTCCCTCAGCTCCCCGGACGGGATCGCCCAGCGGGCGCGGACGACCGTGAAGCCCGCCTCCTCCGCGGCGGCGCAGACGAGTTCGTCGTCGTCGACGAGCATCCGGACCTCGCGGTCGGCGCCGAGCCGCCGCAGGATCTCCACCTTGGTGACCCGAGCGGGCCGGAAGTCGCGGTGCCGCCGCATGTGGAGCGGCCCCTCGGGGAGCCCGTGCTCCGCGAGCCAGGCGAGGGTGTCCCGCCGGCAGCGCTCCGGACGGCCGGTGAGGTAGACCACCTGGCACTCCTCGGCCGCCGACCGGCACAGGGCCACCCCCTCGTCCAGCGGCGGGTCGTCGGGCGCCGCCGCGAAGAAGGCGTCCCAGTCCCGGGGCCTGCGCTTCAGGAAGTGCTCCCGGTGGGCGGTCCCGGCGAGCGTGTTGTCGAGATCGAAGACGGCCAGCGGCCGGTTGTCGCCTGTCACGGCGCCAGCCTAGGAGCCACCGCCGACAACCGCCCCGCCGACCGGGCGGCCTCCCCCGCCGACACCCTCCGCCCTCCACCCTCCACCCGGCCCCCGGCCCCCGGCCCCCGGCCCCCGGCTCCCGGCTCCCGGCTCCCGGCTCCCGGAAGCGTGGGCCGTCCCGGCGCGTTGGAACCGGCATGAGCACTCTGCCCCCGGGCTTCCCCGTCTCGGTCCTCGACCGCTCCCGCGCGCGTGAGGGCGAGGAACCGTCCCAGGCCCTGCGCGACACCGTCCGGCTCGCCCGGGAGGCGGAGGCGCTCGGCTACCACCGCTTCTGGGTCTCCGAGCACCACGGCGTGCCCGGGGTGGCCGGTTCCGCGCCGACGGTGCTGGCGGCGGCGGTGGCCGCCGCCACCTCCGCCATCCGGGTGGGCACCGGAGGGGTGATGCTGCCCAACCACCGGCCCATGGTGGTGGCCGAGCAGTTCGGGGTCCTGGAGTCGCTGTTCCCCGGCCGGATCGACATGGGCCTCGGCCGCTCGGTGGGGTTCACCGACGGGGTGCGGCGGGCACTGGGCCACGAGAAGGACGAGGCCGAGTCGTTCCCGGAGCGGATCGAGGAGCTGCTCGGCTGGTTCACCGGCACCCAGACGGCCCACCCGGGGGTCCACGCCCGGCCGGCCGAGGGGCTGCGGGTGCCGCCGTTCGTCCTGGCGACGGGCGAGGGCGCCCGGATCGCGGCGGAGGCGGGGCTGCCGCTGGTCGTCGGCGACCTGCGGCGGCGCGGCCGGCTGCTCGCCGCCGTGGACGCGTACCGCGCCGCCTTCCGGCCCTCCGCGTGGGCCGCGGAGCCGTACGTCGTCGTCGCCGGCACGGTCGTGGTCGCCCCGACCGAGGCGGAGGCGCGCCGGCTGCTCGTGCCGGAGGCCTGGGCCCTGGCCCACTCCCGCACCCGCGGGAAGTTCCCGCCGCTCGCGCCGCCCGAGCGGATCGAGGGGCTGGCGATGACGGACCGCCAGCGGGGCTTCTACGAGGACGGGCTCGCGGGCCATCTCCACGGCACCGAGGAGCGGGTGGCCGAGGAGCTGGCGCTCGCGGTGAAGGAGACCGGGGCGGACGAGGTCCTGGTGACGACGAGCACCTACGACCGGGAGGCCCTGCTCGCCTCGTACCGGGGGCTGGCCCGCGCGGCGGGGCTCACGCCGCGCGGCGCCGGGGGCGAGCCCCGGGACGGCGGGGAGGGTGTCCCGGGAGTCGCGCCCCGGAACGGTGGGGAGGGCGTCCTGGAGGGCACACCCCGGAACGGCGAAGAAGCGGATATTGGATAAAATCTCCGAATGCTGGATCCCGTCTCCGCCCACGACCCCTTCGTCCGCGTCCGCGGCGCCCGCGAGCACAACCTCCGGAACGTGGACGTCGACATCCCCCGCGACACCCTCACCGTCTTCACCGGGGTCTCCGGGTCCGGGAAGTCCTCCCTCGCCTTCGGGACGGTCTACGCGGAGGCCCAGCGCCGCTACTTCGAGTCCGTCGCGCCCTACGCCCGCCGGCTGATCCACCAGGTCGGCGCGCCGAAGGTCGGGGAGATCACCGGGCTGCCCCCGGCGGTCTCCCTCGAACAGCGCCGCGCCGCCCCGACCGCCCGCTCCTCCGTCGGCACCGTCACCACCCTGTCGAACTCGCTGCGGATGCTCTACTCCCGCGCCGGCGCCTATCCGGCCGGGGCGCCCCGCCTCGACTCCGACGCCTTCTCCCCCAACACGGCGGCCGGCGCCTGCCCGTCCTGCCACGGCCTCGGCCGGATCCACGAGACCAGCGAGGAACTGCTCGTCCCCGACCCGGACCTGTCGATCCGGGAGGGGGCCGTCGCCGCCTGGCCGGGCGCCTGGCAGGGCAAGAACCTCCGGGACGTCCTCGACGCCCTCGGGTACGACGTCGACCGGCCCTGGCGCGAGCTGGCCCCGGAGGACCGGGAGTGGATCCTCTTCACCGACGAGCAGCCGGTCGTCACCGTGCACCCGGTCCGCGAGGCCGGCCGGATCCAGCGCCCGTACCAGGGCACGTACACCGGCGCCCGGCGGCTCGTCCTGCGCACCTTCTCCGAGTCGAAGAGCCCCGCCCTCCGGGCGAAGGCGGAACGCTTCCTCACCAGCGCCCCGTGCCCGGTCTGCGGCGGCAGCCGGCTGCGTCCCGAGGCGCTGGCCGTCACCTTCGCGGGCCGGACCATCGCCGAACTGGCCGCGCTGCCGCTGACGGACCTGGCCGGGGTGCTGGCGCCGGCCGCCGCGCCCGGCGGCCCGGAAACGGAGACCGCCCGCGTCCTCGCCGGGGACCTGCTCGCCCGGATCGCCACCGTCACCGAACTCGGCCTCGGCTACCTCAGCCTGGACCGCACCACCCCCACCCTCTCCAGCGGCGAACTCCAGCGGCTGCGGCTCGCCACCCAGCTCCGCGCCGGGCTCTTCGGCGTCGTGTACGTGCTCGACGAACCCTCCGCCGGTCTCCACCCCGCCGACACCGAGGCCCTCCTCGTGGTCCTCGACCGGCTGAAGGCGGCGGGCAACACGGTCTTCGTGGTCGAGCACCACCTCGACGTCGTCCGGCACGCCGACTGGCTCGTGGACGTCGGCCCGCGCGCCGGGGAGCACGGCGGCCGGGTGCTGCACAGCGGCCCGCCCCGGCTCCTCGCGGACGTCGGGGAGTCGGTCACCCGCCGCTTCCTCTTCGACCGGACGCCCGTGCCCGAGCGGCCGGCCCTCGCACCGGAACGATGGCTGCGGACCGGCCCCGTCACCCGGCACAACCTGCGCGGCGTGGACGCCGCCTTCCCCCGGGGCGCCCTCACCGCCGTCACCGGCGTCTCCGGCTCCGGCAAGTCCACCCTCGTCGGCGCCCTCACCGAGGAGACGGAGGGCGTGGGACGCATCGTGACGGTGGATCAGAAACCGATCGGCCGCACCCCGCGCTCCAACCTGGCCACCTACACCGGCCTCTTCGACGTGGTGCGCAAGCTCTTCGCGGAGACCGAGGAGGCGCGGGCGCGCGGCTACAAGGCCGGCCGCTTCTCCTTCAACGTGGCCGGGGGCCGCTGCGAGACCTGCCAGGGCGAGGGGTTCGTCTCGGTGGAGCTGCTCTTCCTGCCGAGCACGTACGCGCCCTGCCCGGACTGCCACGGCGCCCGCTACGACCCCGAGACCCTCCGGGTGCGGCTGCGCGGCCTGACGATCTCCGAAGTCCTCGACCTGACGGTGGAGTCGGCGGCGGAGTTCTTCGCGGACGTCCCGGCGGCGGCCCGCAGCCTGCGGACCCTCCTCGACGTCGGCCTGGGGTATCTGCGGCTCGGCCAGCCCGCCACCGAGCTGTCCGGCGGCGAGGCCCAGCGGATCAAGCTCGCCTCCGAGCTCCAGCGGCCGCGCCGCGCCCACACCCTGTACGTCCTCGACGAACCGACCACCGGGCTGCACCCGGCCGATGTCGAGGTGCTGGTGCGGCAGTTGCGCGGCCTGGTGGGCGGCGGGCACACCGTGGTCGTCGTCGAGCACGACATGGACGTGGCGGCCGGGGCGGACTGGGTGGTCGACCTCGGTCCGGGCGGCGGCGAGGCCGGCGGCCGGATCGTCGCCGAGGGCCCGCCGGCCCGGGTGGCGCGGGCGGCGGGCAGCCGCACCGCGCCGTACCTGGCCCGGGCCCTCGGGCTGGACGGTTAGCCCCTCCGGTCAGCCCCGGTCAGCCCCACCGGTCAGCCGTTCCGGCCGGTGGTGGAGGCGAAGCCGAGCCAGGTGTGCCGGTTGTTCCACCAGCACCAGCCGACCTTGGGGGCGCCGCGGCGCTCCTTGCCGTCCCGGCCGGTGCCGTTGCTGATCCAGACGGCCGGAGTGCGGGCGTCGAAGGCGCCGTTGGGCTTGCGCAGGCGCGAGGCGATCGTCATGAAGCACTTGTTGCGCTCCAGGACCTCGGGCCGCTGGAGCAGCCAGTGGATGCCCTCGGAGAGGACCAGCGGCGTCCGCCCGGCGGCGGTGATCGCCGGAAGGGCCTCCTCGGGGCTCCAGTTGCTCATGTGGTCACCCCGGTCCAGGTCGTGGACCAGGTAGAACGGCCCGTCGGGGAGCTCCACGCCCTGCGGGGCGAAGTCGTCCGCGTCGGGCATGTCGACCACGAGGAAGCCCGGCTTGTCCGCGAGCCTGAGCAGCGGGGTGAGGACGGAGACGGGCGCGGCGGCCGGGTGGACGGCGAGCAGCGCGCCGGGCGGGGCGCCGGCGGCGGCCTTCTCGGCGTAGGCGCGCAGCTCGCCGGCGTCGATGCCGGTGAGGGCGGGCACCCCCAGCCCGATCAGCCGCTCGGCCTGGTCGGCGAGCGGGGGCAGCGGGAACGGGGTGGTGAAGGCGGACGGGGTGGTGGTGGGCGCGTCGGGCAAGGTTCTCCTCGGTCGGGAAGGCGTCGGCCCGGGGGTAACGGGCCGGGCCGGCGCTTTGTTCCCGGCGACGGGGGTTTTCCCGGGTCCTTCTCACCTCACCTTGCGCCGGGCCCGCAGCCATTCCTTGTTCATGGCGGCGATCGACGGCAGCGGGATGCCCTTCGGGCAGGCCGTGGCGCACTCGCCGGTGAGGGTGCAGCCGCCGAAGCCCTCGGCGTCCATCCGGGCGACCATGTCGAGGACCCGGGTCTCGCGCTCCGGGGCGCCCTGCGGCAGCACGTTGAGGTGGTTGACCTTGGCGGAGGTGAAGAGCATCGCCGAGCCGTTCGGGCAGGCGGCCACGCAGGCGCCGCAGCCGATGCACTCGGCGTGCTCGAAGGCGGAGTCGGCGTCGGCCTTGGGCACGGGGGTCGCGTGGGCCTCCGGCGCGGAGCCGGTGGGGGCGGTGACGTAGCCGCCGGCCTGGATGATGCGGTCGAAGGCGGTGCGGTCGACGACGAGGTCCTTGACGACCGGGAAGGCGGCGGCGCGCCAGGGCTCGACGTCGATGGTGTCGCCGTCGCGGAAGGAGCGCATGTGGAGCTGGCAGGTGGTGGTGCGTTCGGGGCCGTGGGCGTCGCCGTTGATGACGAGGCTGCACGCGCCGCAGATGCCCTCGCGGCAGTCGTGGTCGAAGGCGACGGGGTCCTCGCCGCGCAGGATGAGTTCCTCGTTGAGGGTGTCGAGCATCTCCAGGAAGGACATGTCGGGGGAGATCCCGTCCACCTCGTAGGTGGCCATGGTGCCCTCGGCACCGGCGTTCTTCTGGCGCCAGACGCGCAGGTTGAGCTTCATGCGTAGCTCCGCTGGGTGGGGTGGACGTACTCGAAGGCGAGGGCTTCCCGGTGGAGGACGGGGGCGGCCCCGGTGAACTCCCAGGCGGCCGCGTACGAGAACTCCTCGTCGCGGCGGGCGGCCTCGCCGTCCGGGGTCTGGGACTCCTCGCGGAAGTGGCCGCCGCAGGACTCCTCGCGGTGCAGCGCGTCGAGGCACATGAGTTCGGCGAGTTCGAGGTAGTCGACGATCCGGTTGGCCTTCTCCAGCGACTGGTTGAACTCCTCGCCGGTGCCGGGGACCTTGATCCGGCGCCAGAACTCCTCGCGGATCTCCGGGATCCGGCGGAGCGCGGTGCGCAGCCCCTCCTCGGTGCGGGCCATGCCGCAGAACTCCCACATCACCTCGCCGAGTTCGCGGTGGAAGGAGTCGGGGGTGCGGTCGCCGTCGACGGCGAGGAGGAGGTTCAGCCGGTCCTCGGTCTCGGCCAGCGCCTCGCGGACGGCCGGGTGGCCGTCGGTGACGGGCTCGGCCTTCGGGTGCCGGGCCAGGTAGTCGTTGATGGTGGCGGGCAGGACGAAGTAGCCGTCGGCGAGGCCCTGCATGAGGGCGGAGGCGCCGAGCCGGTTGGCGCCGTGGTCGGAGAAGTTGGCCTCGCCGACGGCGAAGAGGCCGGGGACGGTGGTCTGGAGGTCGTAGTCGACCCAGAGCCCGCCCATCGTGTAGTGGACGGCGGGGTAGATCCGCATGGGGACCTCGTACGGGTTCTCCGCCGTGATCCGCTCGTACATGTCGAAGAGGTTGCCGTACTTGGCCTCGACGGCGGCGCGGCCCATCCGGGCGATGGCGTCGGCGAAGTCGAGGTAGACGCCCTGGCCGCCGGGGCCCACGCCCCGGCCCTCGTCGCAGACGTTCTTGGCGGCGCGGGAGGCGATGTCGCGGGGGACGAGGTTGCCGAAGGAGGGGTAGATCCGCTCCAGGTAGTAGTCGCGCTCGGCCTCGGGGATCTCGGCGGCGGGGCGGGTGTCGCCCTTGGCCTTCGGCACCCAGATGCGGCCGTCGTTGCGCAGCGACTCGCTCATCAGGGTCAGCTTCGACTGGTGGTCGCCGGTGCGCGGGATGCAGGTGGGGTGGATCTGGGTGAAGCAGGGGTTGGCGAAGTACGCGCCGCGCCGGTGGGCCCGCCAGACGGCGGTGGCGTTGGAGTTCATCGCGTTGGTGGACAGGTAGAAGACGTTGCCGTAGCCGCCGGTGGCGAGGACGACCGCGTCCGCGAAGTGGGTGGAGACCGCGCCGGTGATCAGGTCGCGGGCGACGATGCCCCGGGCCCGTCCGTCGACGACGATCAGGTCCAGCATCTCGGTGCGGGCGTGCATCTCGACGTTGCCGGCGGCGATCTGCCGGGACAGCGCCTGGTAGGCGCCGAGCAGGAGCTGCTGGCCGGTCTGGCCGCGGGCGTAGAAGGTGCGGGAGACCTGGACTCCGCCGAAGGAGCGGGTGTCGAGGAGTCCGCCGTACTCGCGGGCGAAGGGCACGCCCTGGGCGACGCACTGGTCGATGATCTCGACGGAGATCTGCGCGAGCCGGTGGACGTTGGACTCGCGGGCGCGGAAGTCGCCGCCCTTGACGGTGTCGTAGAAGAGGCGGTGGACGGAGTCGCCGTCGTTGCGGTAGTTCTTGGCGGCGTTGATGCCGCCCTGGGCCGCGATGGAGTGGGCGCGGCGCGGCGAGTCCTGGAAGCAGAACTGGACGACCTGGTAGCCCTGTTCGGCGAGGGTGGCGCCGGCGGATCCGCCGGCGAGGCCGGTGCCGACGACGATGATCCGGTGCTTGCGCCGGTTGGCGGGGTTGACCAGCTTGGCCTGGAAGCGGCGGGTGTCCCACCGCTCGGCGATCGGGCCGGCCGGGGCCTTGGTGTCGGCGATCGGCTCGCCGACCGTGAAGTCGAGGTAGTCCATGGTCAGTTCACCACTCCGGTCATGACGCCGACGGGGACGGCGATGAAGCCCGCGGTCAGGACGAGCGCGAGGGCGTTCGCCAGGAGGCGCAGGGCGCGTTCGCGGCGCGCGTTGCCGACGCCGAGCGTCTGCGCGGCGCTCCAGAAGCCGTGGCGGACGTGGAGGCCGACGGCGAGCATGGCGACGATGTAGATGACGTTGCCGTACCAGGTGGAGAAGGTGTCGATGACGTTCTGGTAGGGCCGGCCCTCCTCGAAGCCGCCGGGGTGCACGGTCCCGGTGGTGAGGTCGAGGACGTGCCACACGATGAAGAGCGCGAGGATGATCCCGCCCCAGCGCATGGTGCGGGTGGCGTAGGAGGAGCCCTTGCGCCGGTGCGCGTACCGGGTGGGGCGCGCCCGGATGTCGCGCCTGCTGAGCTGGTACGCGGAGACCGCGTGCGCCCCGACGGCGGCGAGCAGCGCGATCCGGGCGAGCCACAGGCCCCACCCGTGGTGCAGGACCGGCGCGCCCATCACGCGCAGCCAGTGCCCGTAGCCGTTGAACTCCTCCGGGCCGAAGAAGACCTTGAGGTTGCCGGCCACGTGGGCGACCAGGTAGGCGAGCATGATCAGGCCGCTCACGGCCATCACGGTCTTCTTGCCGATGGTCGACGACCAGAAGCCGCGGGAGGGGGTGCGGGACGGCGGGCGGGCGGGCGCCGCCGGGTCCTTGCTGGGTGCCAGAGCCATGCCCTCGACGCTAGGGCCGAAGGACCCGAGAGGTCCAAGACATGGTGTGGCTGATCTCCATAGGCTGAAGCTATGCAGGTGGCCTAGGCTGGGATCCATGCAGTTCCAGCAGCTCCTCTACTTCGTGGCCGTGGCCGAGACCCGCCACTTCACCCGGGCCGCCGAACGCGTCCACGTCTCGCAGCCCTCGCTCTCCCAGCAGATCAAGGCGCTGGAGCAGGAGCTGGGCGCGGCGCTGTTCAGCCGGGCCCGGGGCAACATCGCGCTCACCGACGCCGGCGAGGCCCTCCTGCCGCTGGCCCGCCGGATCCTCGCCGACACCGAGACGGCCCGCCGCGAGGTGCAGGAGCTGGCGCAGCTCAAGCGCGGCCGGGTGCGGCTCGGCGCGACCCCCAGCCTCTGCACCGGCCTCCTCCCCGACGTGCTGCGCGCCTTCCACGACCTGCACCCGGGGATCGAGCTGCTCATCGACGAGGGCGGCTCGCACGACCTGGTGCGCAAGCTGGCCCGGGGCTCCCTCGACCTCGCCCTCGTCGTGCTGCCGCTGCCGTCCCCGTCGCCGGCGCTGACGACGGTGGAACTGCTGCGCGAGGACCTGGTGGTGGTCTCGGCGGCCTCCGCGCCGCCGCCGCGCCGGCCGGTGCGGATCACCGACCTGCGCGACCAGCCGCTCGTGATGTTCCGGCACGGCTACGACCTGCGGGAGCTGACCGTGGGGGCCTGCCGGGCGGCCGGCTTCGAGCCCGCCTTCACGGTGGAGGGCGGCGAGCTGGACGCCGTCCTCGGCTTCGTGCGGGCCGGCCTCGGCCTCGCCGTCGTCCCCGCCATGGTCGCCGCCCGGGCCGGCCGCGACCTGCGCGTCACCGCCCTCGCCCGCCCGGGCCTGCGCCGCACGATCGCCCTGGCGCACCGCAGCGACGTGGCCCCGCCCCGGGCCGCCCGCGAGCTCCAGAAGCTGCTGATGGCCTCGCGGCGCGGGAGGACCGGCGCGGACGCGCCGTGAGCGGGGCCTCAGGGCTCGATGAGCCCCGCCCGGATCGCGTACCGGGTCAGTTCGAGACGGTCGCGCAGCCCGAGCTTCTGCAGGATGTTGGCCCGGTGCCGCTCCACCGTCTTCGGGCTGATGAAGAGCAGGTCGCCGATCTCCTTGGAGGTGTGTCCCTCCGCGACCAGCTTGAGGATCTCCTCCTCCCGCTCGGTGACCGGCCGCTCGGGCAGCCCCGCGCCGGACCGCGCCCGGTCCAGGTAGCTGCGGATCAGCGCGGTCTCCGCGCCCGGGTAGATGAACGGTTCGTCGCGCAGCGCCGCCCGGCAGGCCTCGACCAGGTCCCGGTCGGCGACGGACTTCGGCACGTACCCGTTGGCGCCGGTCCGCAGCGCCTCGAAGAAGTACTCCTCGTTGTCGTACATCGTCAGCATCAGGATCCGCAGTCCGGGCCGGAGCCGGGCGAGCTCGCGCGCGGCCTGGAGCCCCGTCATCCGGGGCATCGCGATGTCGAGGACGGCCAGGTCGAGCCCCTCGTCCCGGCGGGCGGCGGCCACGGCCCCGGCCCCGTCCCCCGCCTCGGCGACGACCTCCAGGTCCGGCTCGGCGTCGAGGATCAGCCGGACCCCGCGCCGCACCAGCGCGTGGTCGTCGACGAGGAGGATCCGGGCGGGCGGACGGGCGGGGGAGGTCATCGCTCGTGTCCAGGGGTCGGGGCGGGGGACGAGGACGGAGGCGGTGACGGAGGCAGGGACGGTACGGGTACGGGTACGCCCCCGGGCGCGGCGGCCGGAACCGGAGCCGGGGCGGTCGCGCGCCGCGCCGGCAGGTCGAGGCGCACCTCCGTGCCCCCCGCCTCCCCCGGCCCCACCCGCAGCTCCGCGCCGACGAGCAGGGCGCGCTCCCGCATGCCGCCGATGCCGGCGCCCTCGGCGGCGCCGCCCGTGCCCCGCCCGTCGTCGCGGACGAGGAGGCGGGTGCCGCCTCCCGGGGCCGGGCCGAGGCGGAGCTCGACGTGCCCGGCGCCGGAGTGGCGGGCCGCGTTGGTCAGGCCCTCCTGGGCGACCCGGTAGACGACGAGTTCCGTCGCGGGGTCCAGCGGGACCGTGCCGGGCGCGAGGTGCGTGGTCACCCGCAGGCGGGAGGTGGAGAGCTCGCCGGCGAGGGAGCGGAGCGCGCTGTGCAGGCCCAGTTCCTCCAGGACCCCGGGGCGCAGGCGGCGGGCGATCCGGCGGATCTCCTCCAGGCTCGCCCGGGTGGTCTCCTGCGCCTGCCGCAGGTCCTCCCGCAGCTCCCCGGGGGCGTGGCCGGCGGCGTGCTTGAGCTGGAGGAGCACGGCGGTGAGGGTCTGGCCCACCTCGTCGTGCAGCTCGCGCGCGATCCGCTGCCGCTCCGCCTCCTGCGCGGTCAGGACGCGGCCGCTGCTGGTGGCCCGTTCGGTCTCCAGGCGGTCCAGCATGGCGTTGAAGGCGGCGGTCAGATCGGCGATCTCGCCGCGGCCGGTGACCTCGGGGCGGGTGCCGGGCCGGCGGAGGTCGGCCGTCGCCATGGCGCGGCCGAGCCGCCCGAGCGGGGCGAGGCCCACCCGCAGCAGCACCGCGTTGAGGACGAGCATCAGCACGAGCCCGCAGAGGACGACGACCGCCTCGCCGAGGAGCACCGGGGTGGAGACCGTGACGGGCCCCAGGAGGAGCCCGGCGGCGAGCACGAGGACGGCCGCGTTGAGGAGGAAGATCCGTCCGTACAGTGACACCGTCCCGCTCCCCTGCCTGCGCCGACCTCGCTCGAACCCGTCCGGCCGGCTCCGTCCGTACCGCCTGACCTGCGAGGGAGCCTACGTCCCCGGCTCATCCTGGGCGGTGGCCGGGGCCCCTGTCCATCCGTGCCGACACCCATGTGCGAAGGCCCCCGGAGATGCCACCATGGTCCGGCCGCGGCCCCGGACCGCCCGTCCGCGCACGGGGGCGCCGGCCTCCTCGCCGCGAGCCCGCGCACCACAGACGACACGAGGAGTCCGGGCCGTGCCCACTTCACGGATGAGCTCGACGCCGCTGCCCGGCATCGGCGTCCAGTACGACCTCACCACCCGGGAAGACCGGCACCTGTCGGTCATCGCCCACCGCGACGGCACCCGCACGGTCAACGTCTACCGGTCCGACGACCCCGACGCCTGCCTGCAGTCGCTGCGCCTGACCGCCGGGGAGAGCGCCGCGTTCGTCGACGCCCTGCTGCCCGCCCACCACAGCCCGAACCTGCTGCACACCACCGAACTGGGCCTGGTGGCCGAGCGGTTCGAGCTCTCCGCCCACTCGTACTGGAACGGCCGGACCCTCGGCGAGACCCGGATGCGCACGGAGACCGGCGTGTCGATCGTGGCCGTCCTGCGCCGCGCGGACGCCGTCCCCTCCCCCGGCCCCGGCTTCCGCCTCGCCGGCGGGGACACCCTCATCGTCATCGGAACCCACGAAGGCGTCGACGCCGCCGCCGCGATCCTGGGAAGGGAGTGATCGGTGCACTCGTCCGCCGTCTTCCTCATCGAGTTCGGAGCGATCATCCTCGGCCTCGGCCTGCTCGGCCGGATGGCCGGGCGGCTGAAGTTCTCGCCCATACCCCTGTACCTCCTGGCCGGGCTCGCCTTCGGCGAGGGGGGACTGCTGCCGCTCGGCGCCAGCGAGGAGTTCGTCGCCATCGGCGCCGAGATCGGCGTCATCCTGCTGCTCCTGATGCTCGGTCTGGAGTACACGGCGACCGATCTGGTCACCAATCTGCGGACGCAGTACCCGGCCGGGCTCGTCGACGGGGCGCTCAACGCGCTGCCCGGGGCGGCGACGGCCCTGCTGCTCGGGTGGGGGCCGGTGGCGGCGGTCGTGCTGGCGGGGGTCACCTGGATCTCGTCCTCCGGCGTCATCGCCAAGGTCCTCGGCGACCTCGGCCGGCTCGGCAACCGCGAGACGCCGGTGGTGCTGAGCATCCTGGTCCTGGAGGACCTGGCGATGGCGGTCTACCTGCCGATCGTCACCGCGCTGCTCGCCGGCGCGGGGCTCGCGGCCGGCAGCGTCACCCTCGCGATCGCGCTGGGCGTCGCCGGGCTCGTGCTCTTCGTCGCCGTCCGGTACGGGCGGCTGATCTCCCGCTTCGTCTCCAGCGACGACCCGGAGAAGCTGCTCCTGGTCGTCCTCGGCCTGACGCTCCTCGTCGCCGGCATCGCCCAGCAGCTCCAGGTCTCCGCGGCCGTCGGCGCGTTCCTCGTCGGCATCGCGCTGTCCGGGGAGGTCGCCGAGGGCGCGCACAACCTGCTCAGCCCGCTGCGGGACCTGTTCGCCGCCGTCTTCTTCGTCTTCTTCGGCCTGCACACGGATCCGGCGAGCATCCCGCCGGTGCTGCTGCCCGCGCTGGCCCTGGCCGTCGTCACCTCCGGCACGAAGATCGCCACCGGGTACTGGGCGGCGCGGCGCAACGGCGTCTCGGCGAAGGGCGCCTGGCGGGCGGGCGGGACGCTGGTCGCGCGCGGCGAGTTCTCCATCGTCATCGCGGGCCTGGCCGTCTCCGCCGGGATCGAGCCCTCGCTCGGTCCGCTGGCCACCGCGTACGTCCTGATCCTGGTCGTCGCCGGTCCGCTCACCGCCCGCTTCACCGAGCCCGTCGCCACGTGGCTGACCGCCCGGCGCCGCCGGGGCGCCCCGGAGCCCGCGCCCGGGCCCGTGGAGGAGCGGCTCCCGCTGCCCGAGCCCGTCCGCCACGAACGCTGAGCGGACGCCCCGGCCGTCGCGGGGCCGCCGCGGGGCGCCCGAAATCCGCGTGCGGAGCGGTCCGGCGGGCTGCGAGCATCGCGGGATGGACCACGCTCTCGAACGTCTGCTCGTCCGGCACTCCCTCCGTCTGCCCGTCCCCTCCGGTCCCGCCGGGGACGGCTCCGCCGCCGCCCTGCGGTTCGACGCCGCGCTGCGGACGGCGGGGTTCGCCCTGTCCTCCGCGCTGCTGAGGGAGCTGTCCGGGCGGTCCGCCGGGACCGTCGTCGAGCTGGCCCGGTGGGCGCTGGAGGCGGTCCGCGAGCGGGTCGGCGACCACGTCCGGCACAACGCGTACTTCATCGACTTCCCGGCCAACGTCCCCGACACGGCGGAGTTCTGGCTGTCGTGCGTGCGGCGGGCGCTCGACGACCCCGGGGCCCGGGAGGCGGTCGAGGCGCAGCTCAGCGCCGGCGTCCTGAACCTGCTGACGCTGCCCGCCTACGGCCGCTACCAGCACACGTACGAGGAACTGCTCGCGGCGCACGAGGAGTTGACGCCCGGGAGCGGCGACCGGCTGACCGTGCTGCACCTCGGCGGCCCCCTCGAGGAGGAGCTCGGGGCCCTGTACCGGTCCCTGGCGGGGGCCGTGACGCCGCTGGGCGAGGAGCACCTGGCCGATCTGGCGGTGCTCGCCGCGCACTGCGCGGACGGGCCGCAGCCGGCGGAGATCCCGGTCCGGGAGAACCGGGCGGTGGTCAACGCGGCCCGGCTGCGGGCCGGCGCGGCGCCGCTGCTCGACACGGCCACCGACGTGCTGCGGCTGGCGTGCGCGCTGTCGGACGGGGACGTGACGCTGCGGGAGCGGACCCGCTTCCGCGCGCTGTCCCGGCCGTGGCGGCGGGCGCTGCTCGCGGGCCTCGACGCCGTGGTGGCGGGGGCGCCGGAGAAACTGGCCGACGTGGGGCGGCACCGGGAGGCGTGGAAGCGGCTCGGGGAGCGGCTGCACCCGCACGAGCACCCGGCGTGGCCGCACGCCGCCGAGGTGTTCGCGGTGGCCCGGGGCGAGCTGCGGGCGCCGTCGCTCGACTCCCGGGTGGAGGCGCTGCTCGCGGCCGGCGACGTGCCGGGGGCGGCGGAGCTGCTGGCGTCGGCCGCGCCCGGGCGGCTGTTCCGGGCGCTGGACCGGCTGCTGCGCTCCGCGGCGGACGGGGCCGCGCGGGAGGCCGTGCTGGCGGCGGCGGAGCGCGTCGCGCCGCGGGTGGCGGGCCGGGTGGTGCTGTCGGTGCGGGAGCACCTGCAGAACCGGCACGACGCGTCGGGCGCGCCCCGGCGCCTGTTCGTGAACCGGAACGGCACCGCGTGGGTGACGGCGGACGTCCGCCGCGACCTGCCGAGGGACGCGCAGCGGCGGCTGCTCGCGCTGCTCGACGGGGAGACCCGGCGGCGGCTTCCCGCGACCGGGCGCCTGCTGGTCGACCCCGCGGTCCTGGACGTGGCGCTGCCGCTCGGCGGCCGGGCCCCGTCCGGCGGGTTCGGCGTGCTGCCGCGCGGCTCGGTCTCGCCGGTCGACGGCGAGCTGCTGCGGTTCTTCATGTACTGGAAGCAGGCGCGGCACCGCACCGACCTGGACCTGTCCGCGCTGCTGCTCGACGAGCGGTACGCGACGGTCTCCTGGCTGTCGTACACGGAGCTGACCACGGTGGAGGGGCGGCACTCCGGGGACGTCACCGAAGCCCCGGACGGCGCCTCGGAGTTCATCGAACTGCGGCTCGGTGCCGTGCGCGGCTCCTTCGTGGTGCCGCACGTTCACGTGTACGCGGGCGAGACCTTCGAGGAGACGGCCGAGTCCTTCTTCGGGTACATGCTCCGCGAGGGCGAGCAGGGCGGGCGTCCCTTCGAGCCGCGCACGGTCCGGATGAAGTCCGACCTGCGCGGGCCGGGGCGGGTGGCGCTGCCGGTGGCCTTCCGGCGGGACGGGGAGGGGCGGTGGCACGCGCACTGGCTCCACCTGTGCCTGCGGGGCACGCCGCACGCCAACCGGGTCGAGGACCACCGGGTCTCGATGGCGGTCCTGCTGCGCGGGGCGGTCGAGCGCACGGCGGTGACGGTGCGTCATCTGGTCGCTCTGATGCGGGAGTCGGGGGCGGAGGTCACGGAGTGGTCCGGCGGCGCGGTGCCGGCGGAGCCGGTGACGTACCTCGGCCTGGCCGTGCCCGAGGGGCTGGCCCCGGGCTCCCGGGTGGTGACGCCGGAAAACCTGCGCGACCTGGTCCCGGCCTGAGTGCTACGGTCGTTCCGGGGGCGAGGCCATGAAGGGGCTTCCTTCTCATACTCCTGATGACATAGCCCCTTCGCTCTCCTCGCCCCCCTCGCGCTCCACCGCTGTGGGCCCGGTCCTCAGGAGGACCGGGCCCACGCGTGTGCGCGCTCAGACCGCGTCGGCGAGGACCAGCGAGTGGATGCGGTCCGGGGCGCCGGGGCGGGCGTAGTACCAGCCCTGGGCGGTGTCGCAGCCGATCTCCCGGAGGCGTTCGGCCTGGGCGGCGGTCTCCACGCCCTCGACGGTGACGGCGAGTTCGAGGCTGTGGGCCAGGGAGACGATGCCTTCGACGATCTTCAGGTCGACGGGGTCCACCGGGTGCTGCTGCATGCCCCGGGTGAAGGAGCGGTCCAGTTTGAGGACGCTCACCGGCAGGCGGCGCAGGTTGGCCAGGTTGGAGTAGCCGGTGCCGAAGTCGTCGAGGGCGATGTCGACGCCCATCTCGGCGAGTTGGCGCAGCGGTTTGAGGAGGTCCTCGTCGGCGCCGATGAGGGCGGACTCGGTGACCTCCAGGCAGAGCGCGCCCGGTTCGAGGCCGGCGCGCTCCAGGACGTCGACGGTGTCGGCGACCAGCCGGGGGTGGTGGAGCTGGGTCGGCGACAGGTTGACGTTGACGCGGAGCGGGCCGCCGGGGCCGGGGCCGGGGACCTGCCAGGAGCGGGCCTGCCGGACGGCCTCCTGGAGGACCCAGCGGCCCAGCGGGACGATGAGGCCGGTGTCCTCGGCGAGCGGGATGAAGCGGTCGGGGCCGAGGACGCCGTGCTGGGGGTGGCTCCAGCGGACCAGGGCCTCGGCGCCGTGGACGCTGCCGTCGTCGAGGTGGACGAGCGGCTGGTACTCGATGAAGAACTCGCCGCGTTCCAGGGCGGTCGGCAGGGCGGTGGTGAGGCCGTGCCGGGTGATGGCGCGGGCGTCGGCCTCGGGGTCGGCGAGCGCGAAGCGGTTGCCGCCGGCGGACTTGGCCCGGTACATGGTGATGTCGGCGCTGCGCAGCACCTCGGCGGGGGTGCGCTCGCCGGCCGGTCCCTCGACGACGCCGAGGCTGCCGCGCACGGCGAGTTCGCGGCCGTCGACGCCGACGGGGGTGGCGAGGGCGGCGAGGATGCGGTCGGCGAGGGCGGTCGCGTCCCGCTCGCCGCCGCTGCCGGTGGTGAGGGCGACGAACTCGTCGCCGCCGAGCCGGGCGACCATCTCGCCGGGGCCGGTGGCGCAGGCCTGGAGCCGGTCGGCGACCTCGACGAGGAGCCGGTCGCCGACGGAGTGGCCGAGGCTGTCGTTGATGGCCTTGAAGCCGTCGAGGTCGAGGTAGCAGAGGCCGAAGCGGCCGTTCTCGCCGGACGGGCCGGGGGCGAGGGCCTTCTCCAGGCGCTCGAAGAAGAGCGTCCGGTTGGGCAGTCCGGTGAGGGCGTCGTGGGTGGCCTCGTACCGCAGGCGCAGGTGGAGCAGGCGCCGTTCGGTGATGTCCTCCATGAGCGCCAGCTGGTACTGGGGGCGGCCCTCGGCGTCCCGCAGGAGGGAGACGGTGAGGTTGGTCCACAGGACCGTGCCGTCGCTGCGGTAGTACGGCTTCTCCACCCGGTACTGCTCGCGCTCGCCGCGCACCAGCTCCTCGTACAGCCGCCAGACGTGCGGCCCGTCCTCGGGGTGCACCCACTCGCTGACGTTGCGGCTGCGGACCTGGGCCTCCACGCCGCCGAACATCCGCGTCATGGTGTCGTTGACCTCCACGACGCGGCCGTCGAGGTCGGCGATGCCGATGCCGATGGCGGCCCCGTCGAAGACGGCCCGGAAGCGGCTCTCGGTGGCGTGCAGGGCGATCTCGGCGGCGCTGCGGGCGGCGAGCGCGGAGCGGGCGATGGCCTCCTGCTCGGCGCGGGTCCGTTCGCGCAGGGCCTGGGCGTAGCCGGTGGCCATGGCGTGCTGGAGGCGGGAGCAGCGGACCCGCAGTTCCTCGGCGGTGAGTTCGGGGTCCGCGCCGCAGTACAGGACGAGGTACGAGTCGACCACGCCGAGGCTGCGGCCGAGGGCGTCCGGGTCGGTGCAGTGGGCGTCGACGAGGCCGGCGCCGGCCCGCTGGGCGGGGGCCGTGTCGAAGGGCCGGGCGAGCAGCGCGCCGCTCAACAGGCGGGCGAGCGGCAGGAGGTGGCCCTCGAACTCGGTACGGGTGAGGGAGGTGGCGGTCACCGGGAAGATGGCCCGGCTCCAGATGGTGACGAACCGCCTGAGTCTGTCCTCCGGGCCGTCGGCTTCCGCGGTCCCGGACGGCTGCGACGGCACCTTCACGCCTTGCGCCCCACGCCCGCGAACCCGGAGAAGGCGTACGGGTCCTCCTCCTCGGCCGGACCGTCCGGCCGCCAGAGGGGCATCGGGACGAGGCCGGGCTCGACGAACTCCGTGCCGTCGAAGAAGCGGGCGATCTCCTCGCCGGAGCGCATCACCAGCGGGCTGCGGGTGCTGCGGTAGACGTCGACGGTGCCGCCGGCGCGCTCCTGGTCGACCGGAACGCCCTCGTACGAGGCGTGGGTGACGACCAGGAGGCTGCCGGGGGCGAGCGCGTCGAGGAGTTCGGAGACGGCCGCGTGCGGGCCGTCGGCGTCCTCCAGGAAGTGCAGGACGGCGACGAGCAGCAGGGCGACCGGCCGGTCGAGGTCGAGCAGGCCGGTGACCTCGGGGCTGTGCAGGATGTCGGCCGGCTTGCGGAGGTCGGCGGGGACGACGGCCGCGCCGTCGACGCCCTCCAGGACGGCCCGGCTGTGGGCGACGGCGACGGGGTCGTGGTCGACGTAGACGATCCGGGCGGCGGGGTCGGCGGCCTGGGCGACCTCGTGCACGTTGCCGAACGTCGGTATGCCGGAGCCGATGTCGAGGAACTGGGTGACGCCGCCCGCGACGGCGAAGCGGACCGCGCGGCGCATGAACGCCCGGTTCGCCTGCATGATCTTGGGAAGGCCCGGCATGAACTCCATGGCCTTGCGGGCCGCTTCCCGGTCCACTTCGAAATTGTGCGAGCCGCCCAGATAGAAGTCGTACATACGGGACACGCTCGGCACCGAAATGTCGATGCCGGGCGGAGCCCAGGCGGGACGCTCCATCAATGTCTCCAACAAGTCGCCATGGGGGATGCGGCCCGGTGTTCGCGGCCGTGTTCGAGGTGAGGCTACTGATCGCCCGCCGAGAGAGCGAGTAGAAACGGAAATTAGCGATCCGTTCTTGGTCACACGTCTTTGACGCGTCCTGCCGGAACGAAGAGTTCACGCCTTCGGCCTGTGCATATTCACGTGCATATGAGCGTGCGCCGGTTCTCCGGCCCCGCGCCGGACGGCACCCGCGCGTCCCCGCACCCGCCCGCACCTCGGCGGTCGGCGCGGCCGGGCCCGCCCGCCGGCGCGGGGC
>NZ_JBEZUZ010000057.1:0-48861 GCF_040636735.1 Streptomyces sp. NPDC035033
GCGGCCGGCCGGTCCGGGCCGCGGGCCCGAGCAGGGAGGCCAGGGGCGGGAGGGGGGCCCGGGTGGCCAGGACGCCCAGGACCACCGCCGCCGCGCCGGCCGGGCCCGCCGTGTCCAGGGCCAGCAGGAGGGGGGCCGCCAGGAGCGGGGTGAGGAGGCGGTCCGCGCCGAGGGTCACCACCGCGGCGAACCAGAGGAGGCCGCGGACGGGATCGAAGGCGGCCGGGTCGAAGGCCCGCACGCCCATCGTGAGCAGGCCGCCGCCGAGGCCCGCCAGGGCCGCGCCCAGGGCGAAGGCCAGCAGCTTGTGGGCGGTCGCCCCGACGCCGGCCGCCTCCGCGCCCTCCTCGTGGTCGCGGAGCGCGGCCAGCGCGCGGCCGGTGCGGCCCCGGCGCAGGGCCGCGACCAGGAGCAGCGAGCCGGCGAGCAGGGCCAGCTCCAGGAGGTAGTAGGCGCGGTCGCCGGCGAAACCCGCCGGGCGGTCCGGCGGCGGCAGGCCCGCCGTCGCGTACGGCTGGGCGAGGACGAAACGGCTCACCGCCACGCCCACCGCGAGTGTCGCGAGGGCCAGGGCGAGCCCGTGGCGGCGGATCGCCGGCCCGGCGGTCAGCGGGCCCGCCGCGCCGGTCAGCACCGCCGCCAGCGCCAGCGCCAGGAGCTCCGGCAGGCCGGCCGCCGCGAACAGGACCGTGAAGAGGGCGCCGAGGCCCGCGTACGCCGCCTGGCCCAGCGCGATCTGGCCCGCCCGGCCGGTCACCACGACCAGCGACAGCAGGATCACCGCCAGCGCCGGGACCTGCACCGCCGTGCCCGGGCCGGGGCCGGCGAGGGCGAGCGGGAGGAGTAGGCACAGCGCGGCGAACGGCCACACGGCCGGCGGCGTGCGGCCCCCGCGGGGCGCCGGCGGCAGCGCGTCGCGGCCCTTGCCGCCGATGCCCGGCAGGACCAGGGCCGCGACCAGCAGCGCCACCACGAACAGGTTCGCCCCCACCGCCCGCACCAGCGGCTCCGCCCAGCCCTCCGGGTGGAAGCGGGTCAGCTGGGCCTGGGCCGCCCCGATGAGCAGCGCCGCGCCGATCGCCACCGGCAGCGACCGCATCCGGGCGATCACCGCGACCGCCATCACCTCCACCACCAGCAGCGGCAGCCCGTACGGGTCGAGCCGGACGTACGGGGCGAGCAGCACGCCCGTCAGCCCGGCCGTGAACGCGCCGAACGCCCAGCCCGCCGCCGCGATCCGGTCCGCGTCCACCCCGGAGAGGACCGCGAGCGGCCGGTTGTCGACCACCGCCCGCAGCTCCCGGCCGAAGCGGGTCCGGCGGGTCACCGCCGCCACCGCGCAGGCCACCGCCGCCACCACCGCGAGCTGCGCCCACGGCTCGTCGCCGAGCAGCACCGGCGCGTCGTCGCGCGCCCCGCCGCCCCACAGCAGCACCGCCGCGCCGACCAGGAGGACGAAGACGCCGGTGGAGGCGACCAGGGTGCGGGCCGGGTCCGCGCCGGAGCGGGCCAGCGGGCGGAAGACGGCCCGGTCGAGGAGGAGCCCGATCGCCGGCGCCACCAGCAGCAGCGTGACCAGGGCGGCCGGCCACAGCGGCCACCCCCACGCGACCGCCAGCTGGCGGAGCACGTACGCGCAGACCATGGCGACCGCGCCGTGCGCCAGGTTCAGCACCCCCGTCGCGCGGTAGGTGACGATCAGGCCGATGCCGGTGAGCGCCGCCGCGCCGCCGACCGCGAGGCCGGCCAGCGTCAGCTCGTACGTCAGCGGGGCCACGGCTCACACACCGGGCAGGGCGCGAGCTCCGCGTCCCCGGCCGCCGGCACCGCGTCCGGACGGCCGGCGACCAGCGGGCAGTCCGGACGGTGCGCCAGCGTCCCGCCGGGGACGCGCAGCGGCGGGCCTCCGGAGGAGGGCGGGGGAGGGCCGCCCGCCCCGTCCTCCCCGGCCGCGTCCGCTTCCGGGGGCTCCTCCGGGGCCGGGGGGCCGGCGCGCGCGGCCGCCGCGACCAGCACCGCGCCCGCCACGATCAGCGCCGCTCCCGGCGCCGTGCACGAGGCCAGGTAGGGAAGCTGGCGCTCGGCGAACCGCTCGCCCGAGATCCCGTACCAGCCGAGGACGCACAGCACCGCGCCCCCGGCGGCCGCCAGCAGGCCGCCCCACAGCAGGAACCGCGCCGTCGGCACGAGGGCCTCCCTCGCCACACTCCCGGCCCTTTCCTCGACTATGCCCCGTATCCTTGCGATTCGCCCCGTATCGTCCGACCCTGGAACCGTCGGGCCGCCCGGCCCGCACGGACCTGCGGTGGTGAGCCAGATGGTTCTCGGACGACGGACGGCCGCCCTCGCGGCCGCCGCGGCACTCCTCCTGACCCCGGCCCTCGCGGCCTGCTCGGACGACGAGCCCGCGACCGGCGACCAGGTCACCTCCGTTCCCCCGCCCGGCATGACGGCCCGGCCCCCGGCCGCCGAGGCGCCGGAGGACCCGGCCGCCGCCCGGGCGGAGATCACCCGGAACTGGCAGGCCTTCTTCGACGCCGGCACTCCGGCCGCCGAGCGGGTGAAGCTGCTGGAGAACGGCGAGAAGATGCGGGCCGTCCTCACCGCCTTCGCGAACAACCCCCAGGCCGCGGCGAGCACGGCCGAGGTCACCGGGATCGAGTTCACCTCCGCGAGCGGCGCCGACGTCACCTACGACCTGAAGGTCGGCGGCAACCCGGTGCTGCCCGACTCCCGGGGCACCTCGGTGCTCCAGGACGACACCTGGAAGGTCTCCGCGAAGACGCTGTGCGGCCTGGTGAAGCTCAGCGGTGTCACCGTCGAAGGCTGCTGAGGCGGCCGCGGCGCGGCTCCCGGCCCTGCTGCTCGCCCTCCTCCTCGCCCTCCTCGCGGGATGCGGCAGCCGGCTCCCGGAGCGCGCCTTCGAGACGCGGCCCACCGCCCACCCCTCCGGCGGTGAGCCGCTCCGCGTCGGCATCATCACCAGCGCCACCAGCCCCGTCGGCGGCCGGGCCCTCACCGGCCCGCGCGACGGCGCCCTCGCCTTCTTCGACGCCCTGAACGCCGCCGGCGGCCTCGACGGGCGCCGGATCCAGGTCGAGACCTGCGACGACGGCGGCAGCGGCGTCGGCAACACCGCCTGCGTCCGCCGGCTCCTCGACGAGCGGAAGGTCTTCGCCCTGGTCGCCACCACCGCCCTCGACTACGCGGGCGCCCCGCTCGTCTCCCGGGCCGGCGTGCCCGACATCGGCGGCCAGCCCCTCACCCCCGCCTACGAGACCTACCCCCACCTCTACTCCCTCTACGGCAGCTCCGCCCCGCGCACCGGCGCCTCGCCCGGCTGGGACGGCACCCTGTACGGCGGGACCGAGGTCTACCGCTGGTTCAAGCGCGAGCTGGGGGCCAGGACCGCCGCCGTCGTCTCCTACGACCAGCCCGCCTCCGCCGCCTACGCCCGGCTCGTCGAACGGGGGCTGCGCGCCGAGGGCTACCGGGTCGTGACCGAACGGGTCGCCTTCGTCCTGCCCGACTTCCGGTCGGTCGCCGCCGATCTGCGCGAGCGCCGCGTCGACCTCCTCTTCGACGCGCTGGACACGCACGGCAACACCCGGCTGTGCGAGGCGATGGAGGACCTCGGCGTCCGCGTCGCCGCCAAGGTGACGAACGTGCAGAACTGGTCCTCCGCCGTGGCCCGCGACCACGCCCGCGCGCCGGGCTGCCGCGCCTCCCTCTGGGTGACCGGGTCGAGCCGCAACTTCGAGGACACCGGCCACCCCGAGGTCCGCGCCTTCCGGGCCGCCCTCGGGGACCGGGCCGCCTCCCAGTGGCAGCTGGAGGGGTGGGCGGCGGCCCGCTGGTTCACCGACGCGGCCCGCTCCTGCCTCGCCCGCCCCGACCGGGGCGGACTCACCCGGGCGTGTGTCGAGGCGTACCTCGACCGCCCGGAGCCGTACACCGCCCGGGGGCTGCTGCTCCCGGTCCGCTTCGAGCACCTGGACCGGCCGCCCGCCACCCGCGAGACCTGCCTCTCCGTGGCCCGCTGGCGCGACGGACGGGGCTGGGTGAGCCAGGGCGAGATGACGCGGAACTGCGCGGTCGTCCCCCAGCTCGGTTACCGGCCGTGAGGAAGGACCCCGCCGGAGCAGTACAGTCGCCCCGACCGACCAACTGACCAGGGGGAACCGGCAGATGCGCATCTCGTTCCTGCTCCACAACGGCTACCACTACGGCGGCACCATCCGGACCACCTTCACCCTCGCCGAGGAACTGGCCCGGCGCCACGAGGTGGAGATCGTCTCGGTCTTCCGCCACCGCGACCGGCCCCGCCTCGGCCTCCCCTCCGGGGTGACCCTCCGTCACCTCGTCGACCTGCGGGAGGACGGACCGGGGTACGACGGCGACCACCCCGACTTCCACCGCCCCGCCCGGGTCTTCCCGCGCGGCGACGGGCGCTGGAAGCAGTACAGCGCGCTGACCGACGCGCGGATCGGGGAGCACCTGCGCGGGGTGCGGGCCGACGTCCTCGTCGCCACCCGGCCGGGGCTCAACGTCCAGCTGGCCCGGCAGGCCGTGCCCGGGCCCGTCCTCGTCGCCCAGGAGCACCTCATCCTCGACGGGCACAGCTACCGGCTGCGCCGGGACATCGCCCACGAGTACGCGCTGCTCGACCTCGTCACCACCGTCACCGAGGCCGACGCCCGCGCCTACCGGCGGCTCGGCCTGCCCGCCGCGGTCCGCGTCGAGGCCGTCCCCAACGGCGTGCCCGCGCCGTCCGTGCCGCCCGCCGACCCGTCCGCCCGGGTGATCGTCGCGGCCGGCCGGCTCACCCGGGTCAAGCGGTACGACGTCCTCGTCGACGCCTTCGCCGAACTGGCCGGCGACCACCCGGACTGGACCCTGCGGATCTACGGCAGCGGGGACGCCGCGCAGGACCTGCGGGGCGCGCTGGCCCGGCAGATCGAGGCCCGGGGCCTCGGCGGGCGGGTCCGGCTGATGGGCCAGGTCCAGCCGATGGAGCCGGAGTGGGCCAAGGGCTCCATCGCGGCGATGACCTCCGAGCGGGAGGCCTTCGGGATGACCGTCGTGGAGGCGATGCGGTGCGGGCTGCCGGTGGTCGCCGCGGACTGCCCGCACGGGCCGCGCGAGATCGTCGAGAACGGGGTGGACGGGCGGCTGGTGCCCGTCGGCGACCCCGGCGCGGTCGCCCGGGCGCTCGGCGAGCTGATGGCCGACGAGGAACTGCGGGCGAAGACGGGCCGGGCGGCCCTCGCGGCGGCGGAACGCTTCGATCCGGCGCGGATCGCCGCCCGCCACGAGGAGCTGTGGACCGAGCTCCTCGACCGCGGGCCGGCCCGCCGCGCCCACCCCTCCGGCGCCGCCGCCCGCCACGCCTGGACGGGCCGCGCCGTCGACGCCGCCTACACCGCCAAGGCCGCCGCGGGCCGCACCCTCCGCCGCCTGGGGCTGCGCTGACGGGATGTCACGGCCGGCGGGCTCAGCGGTCCGCCGGCCCCGGCCCCCGGCCGGACGGGCGCCGCTCCGGCGGCGGGGGCGCGAGCCGCGCCCGCTCGCGGACGGCGAACTCCGGGTGGTGCAGGTCGAAGGCGGGGGACTCGGAGCGGATCCGGGGCACCGCCGTGAAGTTGTGCCGGGGCGGCGGGCAGGAGGTGGCCCACTCCAGCGACCGCCCGAAGCCCCACGGGTCGTCCACCTCGACCTCCGGCGCGTACCGCTGGGTGCGCCACACGTTGTACAGGAACGGCAGGGTGGAGACCCCGAGCAGGAAGGCCCCGATCGTCGAGAGGGTGTTGAGCACGGTGAAGCCGTCCGCGGCCAGGTAGTCGGCGTACCGCCGGGGCATCCCCTCCGCGCCCAGCCAGTGCTGGACGAGGAAGGTGAGGTGGAAGCCGGTGAAGAGGGTCCAGAAGTGGATCTTCCCGAGCCGTTCGTCGAGCAGCTTGCCGGTGAACTTCGGCCACCAGAAGTGGAAGCCGGCGAAGGTGGCGAAGACGACGGTGCCGAAGACCGTGTAGTGGAAGTGGGCGACGACGAAGTACGAGTCGGTGACGTGGAAGTCCATCGGCGGCGAGGCCAGGATCACCCCGGTCAGACCGCCGAAGAGGAAGGACACCAGGAAGCCGGTCGCCCACAGCATCGGGGTCTCGAAGGAGAGCGAGCCCCGCAGCATGGTCCCCGTCCAGTTGAAGAACTTCACCCCGGTCGGCACCGCGATGAGGAAGGAGAGGAAGGAGAAGAACGGCAGCAGCACCGCCCCGGTCGCGAACATGTGGTGCGCCCAGACCACCACCGACAGGCCGGTGATCGTCATGGTGGCGGCGACCAGGCTCGCGTACCCGAAGATCGGCTTCCGGGCGAAGACCGGGAGGATCTCGCTGACGATGCCGAAGAACGGCAGGGCGATGATGTAGACCTCGGGGTGGCCGAAGAACCAGAAGAGGTGCTGCCAGAGCAGCGCCCCGCCGTTGCCGGGGGCGAAGACCAGCGCCCCGAACCGCCGGTCGGCCTCCAGGGCGAGCAGCGCCGCCGCGAGGACGGGGAAGGCGATGAGCACCAGGATCGCGGTGAAGAGCACGTTCCAGGTGAAGATCGGCATCCGGAACATGGTCATGCCGGGGGCCCGCATCCCGATGATGGTGGCGAGGAAGTTCACCGAGGTGAGGATCGTGCCGAAGCCGGAGAGCGCGAGCCCCATGATCCACAGGTCGGCGCCGATGCCGGGGGAGCGCTCGGCGCTGTTCAGCGGGGCGTAGGCGGTCCAGCCGAAGTCGGGCGGTCCGCTCGGGGTGAGGAAGGAGCCGAGCACCATCAGCCCGCCGAGCAGGAACAGCCAGTACGAGAACATGTTCAGGCGCGGGAAGGCGACGTCGGGCGAGCCGATCTGGAGCGGCACCAGCTCGTTGGCGAAGCCGGCGAAGGTCGGGGTGGCGAAGAGCAGCAGCATGATCGTGCCGTGCTGGGTGAAGGCCTGGTTGAACTGCTCGTTCGAGAGGAACTGGAGCCCCGGCCGGGCCAGCTCCGCCCGCATCGCCATCGCCAGCAGGCCGGCGAGGAGGAAGAAGACGAACGAGGTCGCCAGGTAGAGGTGACCGATCTTCTTGTGGTCGGTGGTGGTGAGCCAGTCGATCAGGATCCGGCCGTGCCGCTCCCGTCCCGATTCCGCCGTCGTGGCCGCCGCCTCGGTGCTCATCGGTGCCTCCGCCCCGTGTTCCGGTTCTCCGGCGTCCGGACAGCGTAAGCATGGTGTGAGGGAAGGGTGAGGGAGCCGCGCGCGGACTCCCGTACATTTCGCCGATCGGCCCCCTCCGGCCGGAATTGCGCGGGCCGGCGACGGCTTCCCGAACGGTTCGTGCGAACCTCCGGGCGCCTTTTCGAATTACCGGAGAAACGGCCGGAAACGGCCGTTCCGGCGCGGGCGCCGCCGTCCGGACGGCTGTCGGGAAGTTGTGACGCAAGCGTGACCGGCGGGGGACTAACGTGAACCCATGGCACCCATCCCGCGCATCCCCGAACCGCCCAGAGACGCGCCCGAGTCCTATGTGGGCCTCGACGCGGACGGCGCCGCCCGGCTCGCCCGGACCCGCGGCTGGCGCGTCGTCAGAGCCCTCCCGCCCGGCACGGTCGTGACCATGGAGTACGTCGCCGGGCGGCTCAACTTCGAGGTCGAGGACGACACCGTCACCCGCTGCTGGGTCGGCTGACGCCACCCGCGCGGAAGGGCCCCGGCCGGTGCGGCCGGGGCCCTTCCCGTACGGACGGGGGTGCCGGGTCAGGCGGTGAGGCGGTCCGACGACGGTCTGCTCCGGGCCGGCCGGGCGTGGCCCGCCGCCCCCACGGCCTCCCGCGAGGGCTCCTCCCGGTCCACCGGGGCCGGGAAGAGACGGGGGCCGCCGGAGGCCACCGGCAGCGACGGCACCAGCCGGCGCCGGGCCCGCAGCCGCTCCCTGATCCGGTCCCGCCGGTCCAGGACCCAGGCCTCCACGACGGCGATGACCGGCTCGCACCAGGGCAGCGCCAGCAGGATCAGCAGGCCGGCGGCCCAGCCGAGCAGCACGTCGCTCAGCCAGTGCGTCCCGAGGTAGACCGTGGTGAGGCCGACGCCGAGCGCGACCACGGCGGAGAGCGCCGACAGATAGCGCCGGGCCCGCGGGGTGGTGGCGAGGTAGGCCAGGATGCCCCAGGTCACCACCGCGTTCGCGGTGTGACCGGAGGGGAATATGTCGCCGCCCGCGAACAGCTCGGCCGAGCCGACCTGGGTCGCGTAGTGGGGGCCGAGCCGGCCGAGTCCGAGCTTCACCGCGCCGACGGTGACGTTGAGGAGCAGCAGCGCCGCGCCGAGCGAGAGGAGCGGCCGCAGGGTGTGCTGGCGCCAGGAGCGCCAGCCCAGCCAGGCCGCCACCATCACCGCCGTCGGACCGCGCTGGCCGAGGACGACGTAGTAGTCCAGGAAGGCGTGCAGCTCCGGCCACTGCTGGTAGGGCCGGAAGAGCATGATCTTCCAGTCGAGGGTCACCAGCCAGGTGGACAGCAGTACCGCCACCACGACGGCGAAGTAGAACGCCGACGTCCCGCCGAAGAGGGCGAGACGCGTCCGGGTCATCCGCGGGACCTCTATCTTCGGCGGGACCGGCTCCCGGTCCAGCCGGGCAAAGATGTCGGTACGCACCCAATCGACGTTACAGGGGGTGAGGAGACGACCCGGGCGATCCACTCCCTTCGTGATGACGATGTGATGTGGAGCGGGTCTCGGAGGTCCGCCTTTTCCGGACTCCCGTCGGAAAATCCGATGACCTTCAGCCCTATTGCCGCCGGGGGTGATTCCGGAAGCCTGTTTGTGTGGCACGGAATTACTTCAAACACCCGTCCGTGCGGAATTCCATGCGACGCGCGGGCCGGACCGAGTGGCGTACGCCACACCGGCAGCTCCGCCGGGGTGAGAGGTGCACCACCCTCCCGGGGCCCGTCCTCGCGTACGCTGACGGCTCACTCGCCCCTCCTCGCCGTGTCGCCGCACGCACATCAGCCCAGGTCGGCGGCGCCTGCCGAGAGCGAGAGCGTCACTTGGAGGTACGTACATGTCGCGGACGATCACGGCCCGAACAGGACGGCGCGCCGACGGCGACGCGAACCGCTGGGCCGTCCTGGTCGTCCTCTGCGTCAGCCTCCTGCTGGTCGCCCTCGACGCGACCATCCTCCACGTCGCCGTCCCCTCGCTCACCGAGAACCTGCGCCCCGGCGCCACCGAGCTGCTCTGGATCGTCGACGCCTACCCGCTGGTCTGCGCCTCGCTGCTGATCCTCTTCGGCACCCTCGGCGACCGGATCGGCCGGCGCCGGGTGCTCCTCCTCGGCTACGGCCTCTTCGGCGCCGCCTCGGCCCTGGCCGCCCTCGCCACCGAGCCCTGGGTCCTCATCGCGGCCCGCGCCCTGCTCGGCGTCGGCGGCGCCATGATCATGCCGGCGACCCTCTCCATCATCCGGACCGTCTTCCCCGACCGGCGCGAGCGCGCCACCGCCATCGGCGTCTGGACGGCGGTCGCCGCGATCGGCGCCGCCGCCGGCCCGGTGCTCGGCGGCTTCCTCGTCGAGCACTACTGGTGGGGCTCCGTCTTCCTCATCAACATCCCGCTGATGGCGCTGATCCTGCCGCTCGCCCGCCGGCTGCTGCCCGAGTCCCGGGGCGCCGCCGAAGGGCCCTGGGACGTCCTCGGCGCGCTGATGGCCGCGGCCGGCGTCCTCGGCTGCGTCCTCGGCGTGAAGCGCGCCGGCGCCGGCGAACCGCTGCTCTCCGCGCTCACCGCGGGTCCGCTGCTCGCCGGGGCGCTGCTGCTCGTCCTCTTCGTCCGGCGCCAGCGGCGCAGGCCGCACCCGCTCATCGACACCCGGCTCTTCTCCCGGCCCGCCTTCACCACCTCCGTCGGCTGCATCGTCCTCGCCATGCTGGCCCTCGTCGGCCTGGAGCTGATCGCCGTCCAGTACCTCCAGCTGGTCCTCGGGCTCACCCCCCTGGAGACCGGGCTGCGGCTCCTCCCGCTCACCTTCGCCGCCATGGCGGCCGGCGCCACCGGTTCGTACACCCTGCGCCGGCTCGGCCCCCGGCGGATGGTCGGCTGGGGCTTCCTGCTCACCGCCGGGGCGGTGCTGCTGCTCACCCTCATGGGCCAGCACGACCGGCCGCTGCTGCTCACCACGGGCTTCGTGCTGCTCGGCTTCGGCCTCCAGACGACCCTCTTCTCGGCGTACGAGTCGATGCTGAGCGAGGCGCCGCCGCGGAGCGCCGGCGGGGCGGCGGCGATCGGCGAGACCTCGTACCAGCTCGGCGCGGGCATGGGCATCGCCCTGCTCGGCAGCGTCATGAACGCGGCGTACGCCCCCGGCCTCGCGGACGTCCCCGGGGTGCCGGCGGCGGCGGGCGCCGCCGCCGCGAACTCGCTCGGCGAGGCCTACCAGGTCGCCGAGCGGCTCGGCGGCGCGGCCGGCGAGGCCCTGCACACGGCCGCGCGCCACTCCTTCGTCGACGGGCTGCACCTCACGCTCCTCGTGAGCGCGGGCCTGCTCCTCGCCGGTGCCGTGATGGCGCTCCGGCTGCCCCGGGTGATGGAGTGCCCGGTGGACGTCGAGGCGGCCGTGGAGGAGGCGGAGGCGGCGGCACGGGCGGACGCGGCGGCCCTGCGGGCCGGGAGCGCGCCCGCGCCGGCCGCCCAGGCCGCGCCGGCGGGGCCGGGCGCGGAGCGGGACGGAGCCGCCGGCACGGCCCTGGTGCCCGGACAGCCGGCCGCCTCGCCGGGCGACCAGGGGGCGGCCGCCGCGCCCTGTCCGCCCCGTCCGCAGCCGGAGGCCGGCCCGGCGGGGACGATGAGCGGCGCGGCCGGCCGGACCCGCTGAGCGGAGCGGGGTCCGGCCCCGGACGTGCGGCCGGCCCGGCCCGCGGGGCGGGTCCGGGCCGGGGAGGGCGTCGGGCGGACCGGGTGCGGTCCGCGGGTGGTGCGGCGTGCCGTGGTGCTGCGGTGCCGTGCGGTCGGTGTCGGCTCCGGCGGACGTCGGTTCCGGCGTCAGCTCTGGTTGAAGAAACCGTCCTGCTTGCGGCGGCCGGACTCGCCGCTGACGATCTCCGTGTCCGCCGGGGTGAGCAGGAAGACCCGGGTCGCGACGCGCTCGATCGAGCCGCGCAGTCCGAAGGCGAGGCCGGCGGCGAAGTCGACGACCCGCTTGGCGTCGTTCGGCTCCATGGCGGTCAGGTTCACGATCACCGGGACACCGGCCCGGAAGAGCTCGCCGATGCCCCGGGCGTCCCGGAAGCCGTCGGGCGAGACGGTGGCGATGCGGCGGCCCCGCTCCTCGGCGGTGTCCGAGGCGACCCGGACCCGGGGGTCCGTCACCCAGGCGTCGCCGCTCTCGGCACCGTCGGCGTACTCGTCGTCGTAGTAACGCTCGTCGTTGTCCTCGACGAGTCCCAGCCAGGCACTCGCCTTGCGCACCGATCCCATGGACGCCTCCTTTCACGCGGTCACTGCGGTCACTTGTGGTTCCGCATATCCCTATCGTCGTCCATGATGCGGATCGCGCGCCAAGTGGATAGGCGCCGCGCAGGGGATTCGTGACGGTACTGGTGCAGAACGTGAGGACCGTTTTCTGGCGATTCGTCAGGAAACGTGGGGTATGGGGAGCCTGACGGAGGGCCATGTTGCTGAAAATATGAAAGTCGGTCCAGAAGGGTGAGCTCGGGCGCGTACGGGTGAACACGCCCCTCGCTACGATGCCGCGAGGCCGCCCGGCGGCTCCTCGGGACACCGCAGGAGAGCCGCCGCGCGGCACGCTCTCGCACCGCATCACGGGGGAATGGACATGTTCGGAATCGTCAGGCCCTGCACGCACCGGCTCACCGACCGCCTCAAGACCGAGTGGATGGCCCACCTCTGCGGCCTGTGTCTGGCGCTGCGCGCCGACCACGGCCAGTTCGCCCGGGTCGTCACCAACTACGACGGGCTCATCGTCTCGGTCCTGACGGAGGCTCAGACCGGCGTCACCGACGCCGGCCGCCGCACCGCGGGCCCCTGCCCGCTGCGCGCCATGCGCACCGCGCCCGTCGCCCGCGGCGAGGGCGCCCGGCTCGCCGCCGCGGTCTCGCTCGTCCTCGCCTCGGCCAAGGTCCGCGACCACGTCGCCGACCGGGACGGCCTGCTCGCCCGCCGGCCGGTCGCCGCCGCGGCCCGCCGGGTCGCCCGCTCCTGGGACAGGGCCGGTGCCCGCGCGGGCCACGCGGTCGGCTTCGACACCGCCGTCCTCGTCGACGCCGTCGACCGCCAGACCGGGATCGAGTCCCTCGCCGGCCCCGGCACCCCGCTGCTCGTCGTCACCGAACCCACCGAGACCGCCACCGCCGCCGCCTTCGCCCACACCGCGCTCCTCGCCGGCCGGCCCGGGAACGCCGAACCGCTCGCCGAGGCGGGCCGGCTCTTCGGCCGCCTCGCCCACCTCCTCGACGCCGTCGAGGACCAGGCCGCCGACGCGGAGGCCGGCGCCTGGAACCCGCTCACCGCCACCGGGACCTCCCGCGAGGAGGCCCGCCGGCTCGCCGACGACGCCCTGCACGGCATCCGACTCGCCCTCAAGGACGCCGAGTTCACCGACGGCAAGCTCGTCCACCAGCTGCTCGCCCACGAGCTGCGCGTCTCGGTGGACCGCGCCTTCGGCACCACCACCTGCTCGCACGGGGCGCCCGGCGCGGGGCAGGGGCCGGTGCCGGGGAACCCGTACGGAGGCGGCGCCCCCGGCCCGTACGGCCCGCAGAACCCCTACGGCGGGAACCCGTACGGCGGCGGGAACCCGTACGGCGGCGGGGCCGGGGGCGGCGGCCCCATGGGACCCGGCGGGCCGCCGCCGCAGTTCGGCGGCGGCGCGCCCCAGTCCCCCAAGCCGCGCGGCTTCCTCGCCGGTTGCGCCATGTTCACCTGGCTCTTCTGCACCTGCCAGATCTGCTGCGCCAAGGAGTACGAGGGCCCCTGGTCCCGCAAGAAGCGCGAGGGCTGCTGCCGGGACTGCGACTGCGGCGACTGCGGCTGCGACTGCTGCTGTCCCTGCGACGGCTGCTGACACACCGTCGGGAGCGCGCACCGGGCTTCCGGCGCCGGTGTGGAAGGGTGGGACACCATGAGCGACACCCATGACAGCCACGCCGGCGCCCCGGACCCCCGCGCGGAGTGGCGGCACTGGCACGAGCGGCGCGAGGCGGCGGTGGCCTCCTCGTACGGCCCGCTCTCCCTCACCGGCACCCACTGGCTCGCGGACTTCCCCGACGGCCGGCTGCCGGACCTGCCGGGGGAGTGGCGGGAGGACGGCGACGAGGTGGTCCTGACGGCGGACGCCGGGGACGGGATCGCCGTCGACGGCGCGCCCTTCTCCGGCACCGTCCGGCTCGCCGCCGACCACGGGCCGATCCACGAGTCCCGGGTCGAGTCGGCGGGCCGCCGGATCGTGGTGATGCGCCGCGAAGGACTGTGGGCGGTACGGGACTTCGACCCCGGCTCGGCGGCGCGGCGCGCCTTCCGGGGCATCGAGGCCACGCCGTACGACCCGCGCTGGGTGGTGCCGGGCGTCTACCGGCCGTACGAGGAGGCGCTCAGCGTCCGGGTGGAGAACGCGGACGGCAAGGAGCGCGGGCTCGGGCTCTCCGGCGAGGTGGTCTTCGAGCTCGACGGGCGGGTGCACGCGCTCAAGGCGGCGGTGGAGGCGGACGGTTCGCTGTGGGCGGTCTTCGCGGACGCCACCAGCGGGCGGTCCACCTTCCGCTTCCGCTTCCTGCGTCCGGCGGCGCCGGCGGAGGACGGCTCGGTGACGGTGGACCTCAACCGGGCGCTGCTGCCGCCCTGCGCCTTCGTGGACCACTTCATCTGCCCCTTCCCGCCGCCGGGCAACACCCTCGACCTCGCCGTGGAGGCGGGGGAGCGGCGGGTGCTGACGGCCTGACCTCCCGCCTTCCGGAATCCGGACGAGGGGTGCCCCCGGTGGTACGCCGGGGGCACCGGTGCGTGCGGCGGTCTTGTGCCCCGGGCCGGGAGGCGGCACCATCGCTGGCGGTGGATGTCAGGGACACGTCACCTGATGGCGCCTCACGGGCCTCTCACCCCCCGGGCCCCCTCCGCTTTTCCCAGAAGGATGTGAGGAGCACAGTGAGGATCAAGCGCACCCGACTGCTCGCCGTCGCCGCCGGACTCGCGGCCGTCACCGCCCTCGGGCTCCCCGGAGCCCAGGCCGCGCCCGCCCCCGGCCCGGCCGGGGCGGCACAGCTCGCCCGCGCCGAGAGCGCGGTCGACGCCGCCGGGGTCGGCGGCACCGCCTGGTACGTCGACAAGGCCGCCGGCCGGGTCGTCGTCACCGTCGACTCGACCGTCACCGACGCGGGACTCGCGAAGATCCGGTCGGCGGCGGGCGCCGACGCGGGGGCCCTGCGCGTCGAGCGCACCCCCGGTGTCCTCAAGCCCCTCCTCGGCGCGGGCGACGCCATCTACGGCAACGGCTACCGCTGCTCGCTCGGCTTCAACGTGCGCAGCGGCAGCACCTACTACTTCCTCACCGCCGGCCACTGCGGCAACGTGGTGAACACCTGGTACGCCAACTCCGCCCAGTCCACCCTGATCGGCGCCACCGTCGGCTCCAGCTTCCCGGGCAACGACTACGCCCTGGTCCGCTACGACAACACCTCGCTCGCCCACACGGGCGGCTTCACCCCCGCCGACGCCTACGTCGGCGAGTCCGTCAAGCGGTCCGGCTCCACCACCGGCACCCGCAGCGGCACGGTCACCGGCCTCAACGCCACCGTCCGGTACTCCGGCGGCGGCACGGTGAAGGGCATGATCCAGACCAACGTCTGCGCCGAGCCCGGCGACTCCGGCGGCGCGCTCTACGACGGCACCAAGGCGCTCGGCCTCACCTCCGGCGGCAGCGGCAACTGCTCGACCGGCGGCACCACGTTCTACCAGCCGGTGCCGGAGGCGCTCGCCAAGTACGGGGTCAGCCTCTACTGACCCGCTCGGAGTGCCCCCGGCCGGCGCGGCCGGGGGCATCCCCTTCCAAGATCTTGTGAATCCGTTCACAAAAGGACTTCCGGCCCCCTCCCGAGGGTCTTTCCGCGCCCCTCCTCCCAGGTCGGCGGGTGTCGAATGGAGGGGACGAAGAAACCAGGGACCGCTGAAGGAGGCCGCCATGGAGGCCAAGGAGATGGTGGAAGGACTCGTCGGGAGGGCCCTCGCCGCCCTCGCGGAGTTCGAGCGCCTCGACCAGGAGCGGGTCGACCACATCGTCAAGAAGGCGTCCCTCGCCGCCCTCGCCGCCCACGGCGAACTGGCCCGGCTCGCCGTCGAGGAGACCGGGCGCGGCCTCTTCGAGGACAAGGCGGTCAAGAACCTCTTCGCCTGCGAGCACGTCACGAACTCGATGGCCGGGCTGAGGACCGCCGGGGTGATCCGCCGCGACGAGCTGACCGGCATCACCGAGATCGCCGAACCCGTCGGCGTCGTCTGCGCGATGACCCCGGTCACCAACCCCACCTCGACCACCGTCTTCAAGGCGCTGATCGCGCTCAAGACCCGCAACCCGGTCGTCTTCGCCTTCCACCCCTCCGCGCAGCGGTGCTCCGTCGAGGCCGCCCGGATCGTCCGCGACGCCGCCGTCGCCGCCGGCGCCCCCGCCGACTGCGTCCAGTGGATCGAGGAGCCCTCCATGGAGGCCACCGGTCTCCTCATGAACCACGAGGGCGTCTCCCTCATCCTCGCCACCGGCGGCAACGCGATGGTCCGCGCCGCCTACTCCTGCGGCAAGCCCGCCCTCGGCGTCGGCGCCGGAAACGTCCCCGCCTACGTCGCCAAGGACGCGAAGCTCCGGCGGGCGGTCCACGACATCGTCCTCTCCAAGGCCTTCGACCACGGCATGATCTGCGCCTCCGAACAGGCCGTCATCCTCGACGAGGAGGTGTACGAGGCGGGCATCGCCGAGTTCCGGCGGCTCGGCGCCCACGTCGTCACCGCCGCCGAGAAGGCCAAGCTGGAGGAGTACGTCTTCGGCGTCACCGCCCGCGGCACCGACCGTGCCGGCGCGAAGCTCAACGCGGCCGTCGTCGGCAGGTCCCCGGCGTGGATCGCCGAGCAGGCCGGCTTCGAGGTCCCCGAGGGCACCTCGATCCTCCTCGCCGAGTGCGCCGAGATCGGCGAGGGCGAACCGCTCACCCGCGAGAAGCTCTCCCCGATCCTCGCCGCCCTCAAGGCCGGCTCCACCGAAGAGGGCCTCGAACTGGCCGCCGCCATGGTCGAGTTCCACGGCCTCGGGCACAGCGCCGCGATCCACACCGAGGACGAGGCGCTCGCCGAGGAGTTCGGCCGGCGGGTCAAGGCGGTCCGCGTCATCGTCAACGCCCCCTCCACCTTCGGCGGCATCGGCGACGTCTACAACGCCTTCCTCCCCTCCCTCACCCTCGGCTGCGGCTCCTACGGCCACAACTCGGTCTCGCACAACGTCACCGCGGTCGACCTGGTCAACGTCAAGCGGATCGGACGGCGCACCACCACCATGCAGTGGTACAAGATCCCGCCGAAGATCTACTTCGAGCGCAACGCCCTCCGCTACCTCGGCGAGATGGAGGACGTCCACCGGGTCACGATCGTCACCGACCGCACCATGGGCGAGATCGGCTTCGTCCAGAAGGTCACCGACATCCTGAACGGGCGCGCCGAACCCGTCGCCGTCCAGGTCATCGACGACGTCGAGCCCAACCCCGAGCTCGCCACCGTCCGGGCCGGCGCCGCCGCCATGCGGGACTTCCGGCCGGACACGATCATCGCCCTCGGCGGCGGCTCCCCGATGGACGCGGCGAAGGTCATGTGGCTGATGTACGAGCGGCCCGAGGTCGAGTTCGCGGACACCAAGGAGAAGTTCTTCGACATCCGCAAGCGGGCCTACCGGTTCCCGAAGCTCGGCGAGAAGGCGAAGCTGGTCGCGATCCCGACCACCTCCGGCACCGGCAGCGAGGTCACCCCCTTCGCCGTCATCTCCGACCCCGAGGCCGCCCAGAAGTACCCGCTCGCCGACTATGCGCTCACCCCGGACGTCGCCATCGTCGACCCGGTCCTCCCGCTGCACCTGCCGCCGACCGTCACCGCCGACTCCGGCTTCGACGCCCTGACCCACGCCACCGAGGCGTACGTCTCGGCCTACGCCAACGACTTCACCGACGGGCAGTGCCTCCAGGCCATCCGGCTGATCTTCGAGAACCTGGAGACCTGCGTGACGGAGGGGGCGAGGGCGCCCGAGGCCCGCGAGAAGATGCACAACGCCTCCACCATCGCCGGCATGGCCTTCGCCAACGCCTTCCTCGGCCTCGTCCACGCCATGGCCCACACCCTCGGCAACACCTTCCACGTCGCCCACGGCCGCGCCAACGCGCTGCTCCTGCCGCACGTCATCCGGCACAACGGCACCGTCACCCACAAGGCCGTCCCCTGGCCCAAGGCCGAGACCCACCGGGCCCCGGAGCGCTACCAGGAGATCGCCCGGACGCTCGGCCTGCCGGCCGCGACCCCCGAGGAGGGCGTGGAGTCCTACGCCCGGGCCGTCGAGGAGCTGCGCGAGCGGTGCGGCATCCCGGCCGGCTTCCGGGACGAGGGCGTCGACGAGGCGGCCTTCATGGCGGCCCTGCCGCAGCAGGCGGTGAACGCCTACGCCGACCAGTGCGCCCCGGCCAACCCGCGGATGCCGATGATCGACGAGATGAAGGAGCTGATGGTCCGGGCGTACCACGGCGCGTGACCCCGGACGGACGTGCGAGAGGCCCCCGCCGAGGCGGGGGCCTTTTCGCGTACGGCCGGGGTCAGCGCGTGACCTCGTCCAGCTCGGCGGCGATCGGCTCGCCCTCCGGCTTCCGCCGCAGCGAGGACAGCACCAGCGTCACCGCGGCGCCGACCACCGCCCAGGCGGAGAGCACCAGCATCGAGGCGGTCATGTCGTTGCCCTTGAAGTACGCGATCGAGCGCGCCGCCCAGGTGCCCGCGCCCGGCGGCAGGGCCGGGCCGATCGCCTTCCAGAACGGCGGCAGCATCGGCGCGGGGAAGGCGCCGCCCGCGCTCGGGTTGCCCAGGACGACCACGAGCAGGATCGCCAGGCCGATGCCGACGATCCCGAAGACCGACTGGAGCGCGAGGGTCGCCGCGCCGACCGCGAAGACGACCAGGGTGCCGAGGCCCCACAGGGCGGCGACGGAGCCGGGCAGGGCGCCCAGGACCGGTCCCACGATCACCGCGCCGCCGAGCCCGCCGAGGACCGAGTAGAGGGCGAGGACGCCGAGCCGGATGACCGCCCGCTCGCGGTTGGCCGGGCGGGAGCCGGCGCTGATGGCGAGGATCGCGGCGCAGATGTAGCCGCCGACGCACCAGCCGACCACCAGGTAGAAGGCCGAGAGCCCGTCGAAGTCCCGCGGCGAGGCCGGGGCCACGTCGACCGTCCGCACCTCCCGCCGCTGGGCCTCCTCCACCTGGGTGAAGATCTTCTCCAGGGCGGAGGAGAGGACGGTGCCGCCGCCGGAGGCGACGAGCAGGGTGTCGGTGCGGCCCGCCGGGTTCACGACCAGGGCGCCGTCGATCTCCCGGTTCATGATCTTGTCCCGGGCCTCGTCCGCGTCGGCGACCGTGCGCGGGTCGAGCGGATCGCCGGGCAGCTCCTCCAGCCGCTGCACCAGACCGGTGGCCACCTGCTGGGGCGCGACCACGCCGAAGGGGACGTCCGACGGCTTCGGCTGGTGCAGGGCCCCGACGTACGAGGTGATGAAGAGGAGCTGGAGGGCGAAGACCCCGACGACGAGCAGGGCGGCTCGGGGGGTGACGGCGCTTTTCAGTTCGTCGACGAGACTCATGCCCCCCAGGCTCCGGGGAGGGGGGCGCCCCCGCAGGCGGGAAGGGGCCGAACGGGGGAGGCGCGGCCGCCGGGGGAGAGGCGGACACGCCAGTTTTTACCGACGCGTAACTTCCCAGTCGGTAACACCCGTGCGTAACTTGGCGGAGAACTTCCCCCGCTCGTGGTCCGGGCCACAGGGCACAGCACCCCCACCATCCCCTTGAGCCGCAAGGAGATCGCCCGATGCTGCCCTGGAAACACCTGGTCAGAGCGCTGTCCGTCCTGCTCCTGACGATCGCCGCCGTCCTCGCCCCCACCGCCGCCGCCCAGGCCGCCGCGCCCAGTCGCGGCTGGAACGACTGGACCTGCAAGCCCTCCGCCGCCCACCCGCGCCCGGTCGTCCTCGTCCACGGAACCTTCGGCAACTCCGTCGACAACTGGCTCGCCCTCGCCCCCTACCTGGTGAACCGCGGCTACTGCGTCTACTCCCTCGACTACGGGCAGCTGCCGAACGTGCCCTTCTTCCACGGCCTCGGCCCCATCGAGAAGTCCGCCGGACAGCTCGACGCCTTCGTCGACCGGGTCCTCGCCGCCACCGGCGCCCCCGAGGCCGACCTCGTCGGCCACTCGCAGGGCGGCATGATGCCCCGCTGGTACCTCAAGTTCCTCGGCGGCGCCGAGAAGGTGAACGCGCTCGTCGGCATCGCCCCCGACAACCACGGCACCACCCTGCTCGGCCTCACCAGGCTCCTGCCGTACTTCCCCGGCGCCGAGGACCTGCTGAAGGAGACCACCCCGGGCCTCGCCGACCAGATCGCCGGCTCCGCCTTCCTCACCCGGCTCAACGAGGGCGGCGACACCGTCCCCGGCGTCCGCTACCACGTCATCGCGACCAAGTACGACGAGGTCGTCACCCCGTACCGCTCCCAGTTCCTGAGCGGACCGAACGTCACCAACGTCCTCGTCCAGGACAAGTGCGCCCTCGACCTCTCCGAGCACGTGGCCATCGGCACGGTGGACCGGGTCGCCTTCCACGAGGTCGCCAACGCCCTCGACCCGGCCCACGCCACCCCGACCACCTGCCTGTCGGTGGCCGGCTGACCCCGCCGGCTAGCCCCGCCGCGTCCGGCGCGATCGCCGCGTCGCCGCGAACAGCACGGCCGCGCCGGCCGCCAGGACGCCGGCCCCGACCAGCGCCAGGTACGGCGTGGCACCGTCCCCGCCGGTCTCCGCCAGCTCCACCGCCCCTCCGGCCGGCGCCGGAGCGGGCGCGGCGGAGGCCGGCGCGGTCTCCTCCGCGGCGGCGGTCTCCTCGACGGCGGTCTCCTCGGCGCCGGCCTGCTCGGTGGCCTCGGCGGTCTCGGCGGTCTCGGTGGCCTCGGCGGAGGGCGCCGGGGTCTCCGGGGCCGCCGTCACCCCGGCCCCGGTGGAGGCGTCGTCGTCCCCGTGCCCCCCGTGCTCGACCGAGGACTCGTCCGCCCCCTCCTCGATCTGCGTGTCCGTCGGCGCCGAGGCCGACGGCGCCGCACCGCCCCCGTCCTCCGCCCCGAACACCACGTCCGAGCAGGTGTAGAACGCCTCGGGGGAGTCGGACCGCTGCCAGACCGAGTAGACGAGGTGCCGCCCCGACTTCTCCGGCACGGTCCCCCGGAACACGTAGTCGCCGTCCCGCATCTCCGGGTCGGTCACCGTCACGAACGGCTCCGCCTCCAGGTCCGCCCAGGTCAGCGGCTTCGACGGGTCGTACCCGTCCTTCGTCACGTACAGCGCGAACGTCCCCCTGTGCGGCGCCGTCCCCTTGTACCGGAAGGTGTGCTCCCCGGCCGTCATCCGCGACGCCGGCCAGTCCGCCCGCGCGAGGTCGAGCCCCCGGTACTTGTCGTTGCCCGCGCTGCACAGCTTCCCGTCCGGGATCAGCGCCCGGTGCTGCCCCGCCGCGTTCGCGATGTTCACCGCGTTCCAGTCGTAGAACGCCTGCGGCCCGCTCGCCGCCACCGCCGCCCTGCACGCCGCCGACGAGGGCGACTCGGGCCCCTCCGCGTAACAGGCCGCGACCCGGCTCACCGGATCGGTCATCGAACCGTGCGCGTGGGCGGGCGCGCCGGCGAGCCCGGCGAGGGCGACCGCGGCGGAGGCGGTGAGGACGGCGGCCGTACGACGAGACGACATGGAGACGCTCCTGACACGAGGGTGGGGTGTGGGGGGTGCCCCGCACGCTAGCCGCCGAGAACGCCGGAGAAGGCCCCGGAGAGCGGGAGACGACGATTCTTAGGGCCGCTTTAAGGCCCACGAAAGCACCGCCTCAGGAACGGCCCCCGCCCCTCAGCCCGCCGGCCGGTAGCGGCGCTCCGGGCGGCCCGTCCCGCCGTACCGGAGGGTCACCTCGGCGCGCCCCGTGGCGGCGAAGTGCTCCAGGTAGCGGCGGGCGCTGACGCGGGAGAGGGAGCCGGCCTCCGCGCACTCCGTCGCCGAGAGGCCCTCCGGGTGGGCGCGGAGGATGCCCTCGACCAGGTCGGCGGTGTGCGGGGCGAGACCCTTGGGGAGCTCGCGGGAGCCGGGCGGACGGGTACCGAAGATCTGGTCCACGTCCTCCTGGCGCGCCTCGTCCAGGCCGTCGAGGCGGGTGCGCAGGGAGGCCGCGTGGCGCAGCTGCTCGTGCAGCGCCGCCTGGTTGAAGGGCTTGATCAGATAGTGCAGGGCGCCCGCCCGCAGCGCCGCCCGGACCATGCCCGCGTCCCGGGCCGCCGTGATGAAGAGCGCGTCCACCGCGAGGCCCGCCCCGCGCAGTTCGCGCAGCACCCCGATGCCGTCCATGTCCGGCAGGAAGATGTCGAGGAGGACGAGGTCGGGGCGGAGCCGGTGGGCGGCGCGCAGCGCCTCCGCGCCGGTGTGCGCGACACCGACGACGGAGAAGCCCGGCACGGCCGACACGTAGCGGCTGTGCAGCTTGGCCACCATGAAGTCGTCGTCGACCACCAGCACCTTCGTCACGCCGGACACGGTAGGTCGCGACCACAAGGACCACAACGTCCGTTGGTTGCGGAAGGGAGACAGCTTCCTCACGCGCGGGCAACATGTGGCCCACTTCACTTCTCCCGGGCCCGTCCCGGAACCCACCCACCCACCGAGAGGCGGCCTCGTGCGTCTGCGCACCCCCTTCGCCCTGCTCGGGGCGGCGCTGCTGGTGCTCGTGGGGCCGCCGCTGCTCACCCCCGGCAGCGGCCCCGACACCGGCACCGACATCCCCGGCCTGCGGTTCATGGTCCCCAACACCCCCGGCGGCGGCTACGACATCACCGCCCGCACCGCGGCGAAGAACGCCGAGGAGGCCGGGCTCACCGGCGGCATCGAGGTCTTCAACCTGCCCGGCGCGGGCGGCACCGTCGGCCTCACCCGGCTCGTCGGCGAACGCGGCGACGGCCGGATCGCCATGTCGATGGGGCTCGGCGTCGTCGGCGCCGTCCACACCAACAAGACCGCCCGCACCCTCGCCGACACCACCCCGATCGCCCGGCTCACCGAGGAGCAGGACATCGTCGTGGTCTCCAAGGACTCCCCGTACCGGACCATCCAGGAGCTGCTCGCCGCCTGGAAGAAGGACCCCGGGAAGCTGCCCGTCGGCGGCGGCTCCTCGCCCGGCGGCCCCGACCACCTCGCGCCGATGCTGATGGCCCGGGCCGCCGGCATCCCGCCCAAGGACGTCAACTACGTCCCCTTCGACGGCGGCGGCGAGCTCCTCGCCTCCATCCTCGGCTCCAAGGTCGCCTTCGGCGTCTCCGGCGTCGGCGAGTACCTCGACCAGATCGAGGCCGGCGAGCTGCGCCTGCTCGCCGTCACCGGCGCCGAACGCGTCCCCGGCCTCGACGCCCCCACCCTCCGCGAGGCCGGCCTCGACACCGAGTTCACCAACTGGCGCGGCATCGTCGCCCCGCCCGGCCTCACCGACGCCGAACGCGAGCGGCTCGTCACCCTCGTCACCAAGCTGCACGCCTCGCCCCAGTGGCGGGAGTCCCTGAAGACCCACGGCTGGACGGACGCCTTCCTGCCCGGCGAGGAGTTCGGCGCCTTCCTCACCGAACAGAACGCCCGCGTCGACACGGTGCTGAAGGAGCTCGGACTGTGACCACCCCGCTCAAGGACCGGCTCAAGGACCGCTCCGAGCTCGGCGTCAGCGCCCTGCTCCTCCTCCTCGGCGTCCTCGTCCTCACCGACGCCCTCACCCTCGGCGTCGACGTCTCCGCCCGCGGCCCCGTCGGCCCCGCCACCGTCCCCCTGCTCGTCGGCGGCGGCCTCCTCGTCGTCGCCGTCCTGCTCGCCCTCGACGTCCTCCACGGCGGCCGCGGCGAGGCCGAGGGCGGCGAGGACATCGACCTCGCCGCCCCCGCCGACTGGCGCACCGTCCTCCTCCTCGTCGGCGTCTTCCTCGGCTTCGCCGTCCTCATCGGGCCGCTGGGCTTCCCGGTCTCCGGCGCCCTCCTCTTCTGGGGCGCGGCCTACGCCCTCGGCAGCCGCCACCCCGCCCGCGACCCGCTGATCGCGGCCGTCCTCTCCCTCCTCACCTACGGCGTCTTCGACCGGCTGCTGGGCGTCCCGCTGCCCGGCGGACCGCTGATGGGAGTGCTCTGACCCATGGAAACCCTGACCTCCCTGACGGACGGCTTCGCCACCGCCCTCACCCCGGTCAACCTGCTGTGGGCCGCCCTCGGCGTGCTCCTCGGCACCGCGATCGGCGTCCTGCCCGGCATCGGCCCCGCCATGGCCGTCGCCCTGCTGCTCCCGGTGACCTACGGCCTCGAACCCACCGGCGCCTTCATCATGTTCGCCGGCATCTACTACGGCGCCATGTTCGGCGGCTCCACCACCTCGATCCTGCTCAACACCCCCGGCGAGAGCGCGGCCGTCGTCGCCGCCATGGAAGGCCATCCGATGGCCAAGGCGGGGCGGGGCGCGCAGGCGCTCGCCGCCGCCGCGATCGGCCACTTCACCGGCGGCATGATCGGCACGATCCTCCTGGTCGTCCTCGCCCCCACCGTCGCCGCCCTCGCCGTCGGCATCGGCGCCCCCGACTACTTCGCCCTGATGGTCCTCGCCTTCGTCGCGGTGACCTCGGTCCTCGGCTCCTCCCGGATCCGCGGCGTCGCCTCCCTGCTCATCGGCCTCACCCTCGGCCTGGTCGGCCTCGACCAGCTCACCGGCCAGCAGCGGCTCACCTTCGGCTCGCTCCAGCTCGCCGACGGCATCGACGTCGTCATCGTCGCGGTCGGCCTCTTCGCCATCGGCGAGGCCCTGTGGGTCGCCGCCCACCTGCGCCGCACCGCCGCCCGGCCGGTCCCGGTGGGCCGCCCCTGGCTGGGCCGCGAGGACGTGAAGCGCACCTGGAAGCCGTGGCTGCGCGGCCCGTTCATCGGCTTCCCGTTCGGCGCGATCCCGGCCGGCGGCGCCGAGATCCCGACCTTCCTGTCGTACGTGACGGAGAAGCGGCTCTCGAAGCACAAGGACCAGTTCGGCAAGGGCGCCGTCGAGGGCGTCGCCGGACCCGAGTCGGCCGCGTCCGCCTCCGCCGCCGGCACCCTCGTCTCCATGCTGACCCTCGGCCTGCCGACCACCGCCGTCGCCGCCGTGATGCTCGCCGCCTTCCAGCAGTACGGCATCCAGCCCGGCCCGCTGCTCTTCGAGCGGGAGCCCGAGCTGGTGTGGGGCCTGATCGCCTCGCTCTTCGTCGGCATGGTGCTGCTGCTCGCGCTCAACCTGCCGCTCGCGCCCGTCTGGGCGAAGCTGCTGCGCATCCCGCGTCCGTACCTCTACGCCGGCATCCTCTTCTTCGCCGCCGTCGGCGCCTACGCGGTCGGCGGCGAGGCCCTCGACCTGGTCGTCCTCCTGGTCGTCGGCCTCCTCGGCCTCGGCATGCGCCGCTACGGCCTGCCGGTCCTGCCCGCGGTCATCGGCGTGATCCTCGGCCCGGCCGCCGAGCAGCAGCTCCGCCGCGCCCTCCAGATCAGCGACGGCTCCGTCACCGGCCTGGTGAACACCCCCTTCGCGGTGACCGTCTACGCCGCCGTGCTGCTCCTGCTGACGTGGCCGCTGGTGCGGAAGGCGGTGGTCCGCGACCGCACCGGCGCCTGACCGGCGGGGCGCACGCCGGTACGACGATCAGGGCGCCGCCCGGGCAACGCGCCGATGAAGGGGTGAGTTTCGGCCCCCGGGCGGCCGGATCCGGTATCCCTGGCGGGCGACGTCTCCCCCCACCCCGAAGGGACTCCCCCCATGCGCGTCCGACTCGCCCTCGCCGCCACCGCGCTCCTCGCCGCGGCCGCCGCCCCCCTCGCCCACGCGGGAGGGGCGGACGGCCCCGCGGCCGACCCGGCCGCACCGCTCGCCGACCTCCTCACGGTCGACCCGGCCGGCCTCCTCGGCGCCGACGGCACGGTCACCCTCTCCGGCACCTACCGCTGCCTCGACGACAGCGCGGGCCCGGTCTTCGTCAGCTCCACCCTCCGCCAGCAGGACCGTTCCGCCGGGATCGGCGGCACCCGGGCCGTCTGCGACGGGCGGCTCCGCACCTGGACCAACACCTCCGTGGTGAAGGAACCCGCCTACCAGCCCGGCGAGGCCCGGGTCGACGCCACCCTCATGCAGCTCACCCCGCAGGGCGAGCTCGGCCTCCCCGTGCCGGGCTTCCTCGTCACCCAGGGCGCCCCCGTCACCCTCGGCTAGGACCCGGCCCGGCGGGCGGGACGGGCCGGCCGAGCAGCGCCACCAGGCCCCGCCGGCCCAGCCGTTCCAGCTCGTCGAGGGCGGCCACGGCCCGCCCGGCCGCCTCCGGATCGGAGACGGCCAGACCGCTCGCCGCGAACTCGTCCTCGTCGAGCCGGAGCACCTCGCTGCCGTCCGCCGACACCCACAGGTCCAGGTCCAGGTCCTCGACCGTCACCCCGGCCGGCCCGATCGCGGCCGGCCGGGTGATGTCGCAGTACCAGCCCTTCAGACCGCCCTCCGCCGACCACACCTCCTTGACCGTGAACCAGCGGTCGGCCCAGTAGTGCTCGACGAAGACGTCGCCCGGCTCGAAGCGCACGAACCCGAAGTCCCGCACCCCCTCCGCCGCCCACGGCGCCCGCACCGAGAGCCGCGTCCCCGTCTCCGCCGTCACCTCGGCGCGGTAGCGGATCTTCAGCCGTCCCGCCTTCCACAGCGCCACCTCAACCGAGCGTCCGGACATACCGCACCTCCGTCGCGTCGATCGCGTACCCGAACCAGGCGTTGATCGCCAGCATCGGCCCGTTCCCGGCGTCGTTCCCGGTGAACGCCTCCACGCAGCCCGCCGCCCGCGCCCGGTGCAGCGCGTGGTTCTTCACCAGCTTCGCCAGGCCCCGGCCGCGGAACCCGGGGGCCGTCCCCGTCATGCCCGAGGAGTACCGCCCCCGGCCGTCGGTCCGCGCCGCGCTGAACGCGGCCGGCACCCCGTCCACCACCGCCACCGTCGTCAGCGTCCGGTCGAGCAGCGGGTGGTTCCAGGTGGTGGCCAGCCAGTGCGGGTAGTCGTCCAGCTCGGCGCCCACGTCCCCCGGCTCGTCGGCGGTGGTCGCCGCGTCCAGCTCGAAGAGCGGCCGCGGGTCCGCCGCGAAGTCCTCGGCCGTCCGCAGCTCGACGCCGGCCGGCGGCTCCTGGAGCGGCGGCAGCACGGCCGTCGCCAGGTCGAGCCGGAGGAAGTGCGCGGAGCGGCTCGGCGCGTACCCCCGGCGCTCGGCCCAGCCGCGGTTCGACGGCTCGTCCAGGGCCCAGCTGTACAGCACCGTCGCGCCCCGCTCGGCCAGGTGCTCCTCCGCCGTGCGGGCCAGCAGCGTCCCCGCGCCGAGCCCCCGGCGGGCCGGGTCCACGTACACGTCGAGGTAGCCGACGCCGGGCCTCGGGGCGTCGTGCGCGAGGCCCACCTGGGCGGTCCCGATCACCTCCCCGTCCTCCGTCACGGCGACCAGCGGCCGGGCGTGCGCCTCGGGATGGGCGTGCGCCCAGTCGTACGCCACCTGCTCCGCGGTGGCCAGCATGCAGGGAAGGGCCGCGCGCCGGACGCGGGCGAAGGCCCCGGCGTCCTCGGGCCGTACGGCACGGACGATCACAGTCATGGTGCCGCACGCTACGGCGGGGGCCGTGCCGCCGCCTCCCATTTTCCCGGGGGGTGGGGGCAGAATCGGGCGGGTGACACTGACAATCGCCGTGGACCACCAGTCCACCACCGCCCCCTACGAACAGCTGCGCGCCCAGATCTCGGAGCGGGCCCGGTCGGGCAGACTCCCGGTCGGCTACAAGCTGCCGACGGTCCGGGGACTCGCGGAGCAGCTGGGGCTCGCCGCGAACACGGTCGCCAAGGCGTACAAGGCCCTGGAGGCCGACGGGGTCATCGAGACCCGGGGCCGGCACGGCACCTTCGTCGCGGCGGCCGGTGACGCCGCCAGCCGCCGGGCGGCCTCCGCCGCCGCCCAGTACGCGGAGGAGGCGTACCGCCTGGGTCTCACCCGCGACGAGGCCGAGGCCGCCGTCCGGGACGCGCTGCGGGCCGCGTACGACTCCGAGTGACGGACGGGCGGTCCGCCGGGGGCCCGGCCCCGGCGGACCGCCCTCTCACAGATAGAGGCCGGGGGCGGGGGCGCGCTGCTCCGGGAGCTCGGTGGGGGAGGCGCCGCGTCGCAGCGCGAACAACTCCGCCAGGGTGGCGCCCCCGGCCGGCACCCCGTCCTCGCGGCCCAGCCACGCCACCGACTCGGCGCGGGTGAGCGGCCCGACCTCGATCCGGGCCAGGCAGCGGCCGGGCCGGACGATCGCCGGGTGCAGCCGCTCCAGGTCCTCGTTGGTGGTGAGCCCCACCAGCACGTTGCGGCCCTGGCCGAGCAGACCGTCCGTCAGGTTCAGCAGCCGGGACAGCGCCTGCCCGGTGGCCTCCTTCGCCCCGCCCCGGATCAGCTCGTCGCAGTCCTCCAGGAGCAGCAGCCGCCACCGCTCCTTCTCGGTGCCGTCGTCCTCCCCGATGGCGATGTCCATCAGATAGCCGATGTCGTTGAAGAGCCGCTCGGGGTCGAGCACGCAGTCCACCTGGCACCACTCCTGCCAGGACCGGGCGAGGGTGCGCAGCGCGGAGGTCTTGCCGGTGCCGGGCGGACCGTGCAGCAGCAGGAGCCGCCCGCTGACGTCCTCGGGCGTCAGCTTCATCAGCCGGTCCATCGACCCGGCCACCGGCGCCGTGTAGTTCGGGCGGGCCTCCTCCCAGGTGGCCGCGCTGATCCGGCGGGTCATCCGGCGCGGGCCGCGCTGCGGGGCCAGGTACCAGAAGCCCATCGTGACGTCCTCGGGCTCCGGTTCGGGCTCGTCCTTGGCGCCCTCCGTCGCCTCGGCGAGGATCCGCGCGGCCAGCTCCGGGTCGGTCGCCGTCACGGTGACGTCGGCGCGGTGCTTCCAGCGGGAGGAGAGGATCGTCCATCCCTCGCCCTCGGCGAGGACCGAGCTGCGGTCCTCCTCCTTGGACCCCCACAGCACCCGGGCGCCGGGCGGCAGCAGGGTCGCGTCGGGCCTGGCCCGGTCCAGGGTGACGCCGTGCGAGTGCGGCTGCTCCCCGGTGGTGAACCGGTCGAGGAAGAGCGCGTCCATGACGTCGCTCGGGGAGTCGCTGTCGTCGAGGTTGACCACGACCGGCAGCGGCGCGCGCGGCCCGGACGGTGCTGCGGGGGTGTCTGGCATGCCGCCATGATCCGCCAACCGGCCGGGCCGCGCACGGGGTTTTGCCCCGGCGGGCCGGGACTCCGCCGGGCCCTCAGATCCAGTGCCCGCGCACCGCCCCCCGGGCCCGGCGGGCCAGCGCGTACCCCTTGGTGAGGACGCGGTCGGCGGCGAAGTTCCGGCCGATCGCCCGGCCCTCGACGAGGCGGGCGAACTCCTCGGCCGTGGTGGAGCGGCGGACGGTGACCCGCTCCAGGGCGTACGGCCCCTGGCGGCGGCGGGCGAGCGCGTTGCCGACCGCGAGGGCCTGGGCGAAGCCGGCCTCCCGGACGGCGGCGCGGACCCGCCGGCTGGAGTAGCCGTACGGGTAGGCGAAGGAGACCGGCGCGGTGCCGAGCTCCTCGCCGACGAGCTCCCGGCAGCGCAGCGCCTCGAACCGCAGCCGGCGCGCGTCGAGCTGGTCCAGCTGCGGGTGGCTGTGGCTGTGCCCGCCGATCTCGGTGCCGGCGGCGGCCAGTTCGCGCACCTGTCCCCAGGAGAGCATGGTGTCGAGGGCGCCGCCGGTGGCGTGCCGGCCGGGCAGCCAGCCGCTGGTGACGAAGACGGTGCTCGCGAAGGAGTGCTTCGCGAGCACCGGCAGGGCGTACCGGTGCACGCCCTCGTAGCCGTCGTCGAAGGTGATGAGCACCGGCCGCTCGGGCAGCGCGGCGCCGGTCCGCCAGGCGGCGGCGAGCGCGGCGGTGGTGAGCGGGGTGAGCCCCCGCTCGGCCACCGCGTCCATCTGCGCGGCGAAGGCCCCGGGCGTCACGGAGAGCCCGAGCGTGGCGGGCGCGGGATCGGGGGCGACCGCGTGGTACATGAGGATCGGTACGGGGACGGACCCGGGTACGGGCTCCGCCTCCGCGGGGGTGCCGGTCACGCGACCGCCCCCTCGGCCGCCGGGTCCCGGTCCCGCCGGGGACCGTCCACCGGGGCGATCGGGCCCCACGAGAAGGCGGGGGCGCCGCCGCGGCGGGCGCGGAGGGTGCCGAGGGCGTAGCCGCCGGCGGCGAGCGCGACGCCCGTGGCGATCGCCCCGGCGCGGCCCGCGCCGCCCGGCCGGCCCAGCAGGGCGTCCCGCACCCCGCGCAGCACGCCGGCGGGCAGCACCCGGCTGGTGTAGCGCCGTTCGGACTCCAGGCCCTTGCCCGCGCCGACGCTCTGGGCGACCAGCGCCTTGGACAGCCCCTCGGCGTAGACGCGGGTGCGGAAGTAGGCGAAGCGCTCGCGGGCGGCGGGCACCTTGTGGTGGATGACGGCCCGGTCGTCGATGAGCAGGACCGCGCCCGGCACGGCGTTCGCCAGCCGGATGCACAGCTCGGTCTCCTCGCAGCCGAGCGGCCGGCGGTCGCCGTCCCGGCCGATGCCGGTGGCGAAGCCGCCCGCCGCGTCGAAGGCGGTGCGCCGGAAGGAGGCGTTGCCGCCGAGCACGTTGCGCACCCGCACCCGGCCGGGGGGCAGCCCCCGGTAGGTGCAGCCGACGACCCAGTCGAACTCCTCGGGGAACCAGGCGGGCCGGCGGCCGGAGGCCCAGACGGGCAGGGTGCGTCCGCCGACGGCGACGACCGCCGGGTCCCGGTAGCCCGCGGCGAAGTGGTGGAGCCAGTCGTGCTCGGCCACGGCGTCGTCGTCGAGGAAGGCGACGAACTCGCCGCGGGCGGCGGCGATCCCGGTGTTGCGGCCGGCGGAGAGGCCGCGGGGGCCCGTGTTGGCGAGCACCCGCACCTCGCCGCGGGCGTCCGTGCCGGGCTTCGCCGCGGATCCCGCGTACTCCTCGGCGAGCCGGTGCAGCAGCCGCTCGTTGTGGTCGACGACGAGCAGGGTCTCCAGCGGCGGCAGCGACTGCTTCCGGACGGAGTCGACGGCGGCGAGGATGTCCGCCCACCGCTCCTCCGTGTAGACGCAGATCACCACCGAGAAGCGGGGCGGGGCCGGACGGTCGCTCAAGAGACCTCTCCCCGGGGGACGTTGACCGGCAGCGCGGCGGGGCGGCGGAGCGCCCGGGCGGCCTTCGGGACGCGCTTCTCCCGGAGGATCACCTTGAGCACCCGGATGCCGTCGCGCACCGCGTTGAGGTTGCTGACGCCGTGGATGCGCAGGTACTCGTGGCTGGGGACCTCCTGCACCTTGAGGCCGGCCTTGACGACCCGGATGTTGATGAGGGTCTCGATCTCGAAGCCGGTGCAGTCGAGGGTGATCTTGTCGAGGCAGTGCCGCCAGAAGGCGTTGTAGCCGTAGCAGAGGTCGGTGTAGCGGGCGCCGAACTTCCGGTTGACGAGCGCGCACAGGGCCCAGTTGCCGAGGCGGCGGATACCGGTCATGTCGTCGGTGCCGCCGCCGTTCGCGAAGCGCGAGCCCTTGGCGAAGTCGGCGCCGCCGACGAGGGCGGAGACGTAGGAGACGATCTCCTGGCCGTCGGCCGAGCCGTCGGCGTCGACCATGACGATGATGTCCCCGGTGCAGGCGGCGAAGCCGCTGATCAGCGCGTCGCCCTTGCCCTTGCCGACCTGCTTGACGACCTTGACGTCGGGCCACAGCTCACGGGCCACGTCGACGGTGTTGTCCGTCGAATTTCCGTCGACCAGGACGACTTCGTGAATCCATTCCGGCAAGGTCTTGAACACGTACGGAAGATTTTCCGCCTCATTCATCGCGGGAATGACGACACTCACCGGGGGAGTGATCGCCAGATGCGACGTGATGGCCCGGTACTGGGCCGCTATTCGACTCGGCTCGGTGAATTCAGGGCCCGTGGTGGGCGGGCGCAGGAACGAGCTCATGGGTCGTTTTCCCTCTCGTCCGGTGGGCCGCCCACCCCTGGGCGACCCGGTCGTTTGTCCGGTGCGAAAGGGGGGTTCTCGCCATGCCCGCACGGAAACGATCTCCTTGCGGGATCGGTGAGTTGGCATGACTGGCCGCGCGGTACCCGCGACTCGGCGCACTGATCCGCACCGAGCACGGCACCCCCCTACCGCGCCCCGCTCCGGGACCATCGCGACGCCAGCGCCCTCCCCTGAGCCGCTTTGCTGATGGACCGATGCGGGTGAGATGTACGACGGTATTGATGAATGGGACTGTATGGCAAGTCCCGCTGGTGCGACCCGGTTTCTGGCACTTTGGCGAACGATCGGCGCTCGTGAGCGCCCTCTTCTCGATCGGATTTGATCAATCCGTTTTCGCGACGGAAGCCGTGGGGTTCCGTGGTACTCCCGTGCGACGTCGGGCGGATGTGTCGTGATCCCGTTCGACCGGAAAGCGGGAGAGGATCCTCCGGTTCCTCAGGTGGCCGAAAAGTGACGGCTCCTGAGGGATGTTCACTCACTCTCCAGGGTCAGTTTTGACATGAACACTTCCGGCGGGGCGGATCCGATGCTACTTCCTGGTAGCGCAGAGATCCTGCTACAGGGAGGTTCCATGAAACTGTCGCGATTCGCGGCCTTCGCGTCCTCGCTCCTGCTCGGTTCCGTCCTCGCCCTGACCGGGGCGGGCGCCGCCCAGGCCGCCGAGTCGGCCGCCCTCGACTACGTGGCCCTCGGCGACTCGTACTCCTCCGGCGTGGGCGCCGGCAGCTACGACAGCGCCAGCGGCGACTGCAAGCGCTCCACCAAGGCCTACCCGCGGCTCTGGGCCAACGCCAACGCCCCCTCCTCCTTCGCCTTCACCGCCTGCTCCGGCGCCGTCACCACCGACGTCACCACCAAGCAGCTCGGCCCGCTCTCCTCCGCCACCGACCTGGTCTCGATCACCGTCGGCGGCAACGACGCGGGCTTCGCCGACGTCATGACGACCTGTGTGCTCCAGTCGGAGTCCACCTGTGTCAACCGGGTGAACCAGGCGAAGGGGTACGTCGACTCGACCCTCCCCGCCCGCCTCGACGCCGTGTACGACGCCATTCGCGCCAAGGCCCCGGCCGCCCGGGTCGTCGTCCTCGGCTACCCGCGCTTCTACCAGCTGGGCGGCAGCTGCGTCGCCGGCCTCAGCGAGACCGAGCGGGCGGCCATCAACGGCGCCGCCGACCACCTCAACGCCGCCATGGCCAAGCGCGCCGCCGACCACGGCTTCGCCTTCGCCAGCGTCGTCCCCGCCTTCACCGGCCACGAGATCTGCTCCGGCTCGGCCTGGCTGCACAGCGTCAACTGGCTCAACATCGGGGAGTCCTACCACCCGACCGCCGCCGGCCAGTCGGGCGGCTACCTGCCCAGCTTCAGGAACGCGGCGTAGCGGCGGGTCCCCCGTCCGCCGCCCCCGCGGCGCCGGGAACGGCCGGAGCGGTGCTCGACGCCCCGCCCCCGCCGGGACCGGCGCCCCGGTCGCCGTCCCTGACGGCCTGCCAGACCAGCACCCCCACGATCACCAGGAGCCCGGCGATCCCGGCGGCGACCACCGCGCTCCGCCGGGGACCCCTCCGCCCCGGGCCCGGGACCGCCGGTCCCGGCGCGTCCGGCTCCCCGGCCGCGCGCTCCTCCGCGCGCGCCCCGCGCACACCGTCCGCTCCGTCGTGCTCCCGGTCCCCCGGGCGCCCCGGAGCGCGCACCGGCGCCTCGCCGGCCGGCACGCCCCCACGGGGCCGCTCCCCGGCCCCGGCCACCCGCTCCAACTCCCGTACGGCCCCGGCCCGCACGTCCGGATCCCGGTCCGCCAGGCCCTCGACCACCGGCGCCAGCGGCCCCGACCGGGGGTCGGCGACCGTCCCGCCGAGCAGCGCGCCCAGCGACCGCAGGTCGTCCCCCGGCCCCGGCGGCGGCGCGTCCGGCACGGAGGTCCCGGTGGCCACGCCCGTGACCACCACCCGCCCGTCGTTCGCCAGCAGCACCCGGTCCGGGCCGAGTTCGCGATAGGGGACGCCGGCCTCCCGGGCCGCCCGCAGCGCCGTCAGCACCCCGAGCGCGACCCGCGCCGCCTCCCGGTCCGGCAGCGGCCCCCCGGCCTCCAGGGTCTCCGCCAGCGTCAGCCCGCGGACCAGCTCCATCACGATCCACGGCCGGCCGTGCTCCACGGCCACGTCGTACACCGCGGCCACGCCCGGACCGGAGATCGCCTCCGCGGCCCGCGCCTCGCGCTCGACCCGCGCGTACAGCAGCCGCTCCTCCGCCTCGGGCGTCCCCGGCGGGGCGTGCACCTCCTTGACGGCCACCTCGCGGCCGAGCGCCTCGTCCCGGGCGCGCCAGACGATCCCCGCCGCGCCCTCCGCGAGGGCGTCGAGCAGCCGGTAGCGGCCCGCGATCAGCGTCATGGCCCCACGGTAACCGCCGCCGGTCCGGGTGGCGACCCACCCGGACCGAGTCCGGTGTCGTAGATCACACCGGCCTCCGGGGCCGCGGCCGGGCGGCCGGGGTGCAGGATGGTTCATGACGGTTCGGCAGGTGTTCGAACCCTGTCCAAGTCGCCCTGGAATCAGACGTATTCGGAGAGTGACCGTCAACCCCCGTACGAGTGCCGTGAATCCCGTCGGTGGGATACACGCGTGTCACTGTGGGGCGATAGGGTTAACCTGCCCGGGCCGGGTGCCCTCGTACGGGTGGGGAGTGACATGGAACAGATAACGATGCGCAGCAGGCCGCGTGTGCCTGCCATCACCTGCGGGAGCAGCGCGACGAGTTCGCGCCTCGACCGCCATCTCGCGGTGCTCGGCGGTCCCGCCGTGCCGCAGCGCGAGGTGGCCGAGGCGACGCTGCTCATGCGGGAACTGACGACCCGTCGCCACGAGGCGCCGACCGCCGGCCGGCACGGCGGGCGCGCGCGGGTCTCGCTCTTCGCCCCGCTCCGCCGCCTGCGCCGCAGCCTCTTCGGCGCGCGCCACTAGTCCGCACCGCGCGCACCAGGGCGCCGGATCCGCGTACCCGACGCGACCCGCCCGCCCCGGTCCGCCGCCCGCACCCACCCGCACGCCGAGAGCGCCGGACGCGTCCCCGCCCGTCCGGCGCTTCGTCGTCCCCGCTCCGCGCCGCGCCCGCCCGGAGCCCGCGCCGCGCCGGCCGGGCCGTCCCGCGTCCGCTCAGGCCACCACGCCGGCCGCCCGCAGCTCCTCCACCTCGGCCGCCGGCACGCCCAGCTCCGCCAGGACCGCGTCCGTGGACTCGCCCAGGGCCGGGACCCGCCCCATCGGGGCCTCCGGGCCGTCCGGGAAGACGACCGGCGGCAGCAGCGAGGGGAGCGGGCCGACGGGGGAGTCCACCGGCCGCCACCGGTCGCGCGCCGCCAGCTGCGGGTGCCGCACCAGCTCCGTCACCGAGTTGAGCCGCGCGCAGGCGATCCCGGCCGCGTCCAGCCGGTCCACCGCCTCGGCGGCCGGCAGCGCGGCGAGCGCCGCCCCGACCGCGGCGTCGGTCGCGGCCCGGCCGGCGACCCGGGCCGCGTTCGTCGCGAAGGCCGGGTCGTCGGCCAGTTCCGGCCGCTCCAGCACCCGTTCGGCGAGCCGCCGCCACTCCCGGTCGTTCTGGACCGAGAGCAGCACCAGGCCGCCGTCCGCCGTCGGATAGGCGTCGTAGGGCGCGATCACCGCATGCGCGAGCCCCGTGCGCGCCGGGGGCGTACCTCCGTGCGCCCCGTGGTGCAGCGGGTGCCCCATCCACTCGGCGAGCGCGTCGAACAGCGACACCTCCACGGGGCCGCCGAGGCCGGTCCGGCCGCGCCGGACGAGGGCGGCGAGGACGCCCGAGTACGCGTACATCCCGGCCGCGATGTCGGCGGCCGGGATGCCGGACTTGACGGGCTGTCCGGGGGTGCCGGTGACCGAGACGAGCCCGGTCTCGCACTGCACGAGCATGTCGTACGCCCTGCGGTGGGCGTACGGGCCGTCCGGCCCGTAGCCGGAGATGTCGACGGCGACGAGCTCCGGGCGGGCGGCGCAGAGCGCGGCCGCGTCGAGGCCGAGGCGGGCCGCCGCCCCGTGCGCGAGGTTCTGCACGAAGACGTCGGCGCCGTCCACCAGCCGCCGCACCAGGGCGAGTCCGCGCGGGTCCTTCAGGTCGACGGCGACCGACTCCTTGCCGCGGTTGCACCAGACGAAGTGCGAGGCCAGGCCCCGGGCCGCGGTGTCGTAGCCGCGGGCGAAGTCGCCGCCGTCGGGGCGCTCGATCTTGACGACCCGGGCGCCGAGGTCGGCGAGCTGCCGGGTGGCGAAGGGCGCGGCGACGGCCTGCTCGACGGAGACGACGGTGATCCCGTCCAGGGGGAGTGGCTGAGTGCTCATGCCCGTCTGCCTACCGTGCCCGGAGGGCGGCTGTCACCGGGACCTGGATCACGCTCCGGCCGGTTCAGCGGCGCGCGTACCGGCGGACGGCGAGCGGGGCGAGGACCGCGATCAGGCCGAGGGACCACAGCAGCGAGCCCGCCACCGGGTGGGCCACCGGCCAGGCGGCGCCGTCCGGCACCGGCGCGTTGCCGAAGAGCACGCGCACGGCGGTGGTGACGGCGGAGATCGGGTTCCACTCGGCGACCGTCCGCAGCCAGCCCGGCATGCCGTCGGTCGGGATGTACGCGTTCGAGAGCAGCGGCAGCATGAAGGCGGCGCTGCCGAGCTGGCCGGCCGCCTCCTCGCTCTCGGAGGCGAGGCCGAGCAGGATCCCCGCCCAGGTCGTCGCGGCGCGGAAGAGCAGCAGCAGGCCGAAGGCGGCCAGCGCGTCGAGGGCGGTGCCCTCGATCCGCCAGCCCATGGCGAGTCCCACCAGGACCAGCGGCACGGTGCCGGCGGCGCAGACCAGGAGGTCGGCGACGACCTGCGCGAGCGGCACGGCGGCCCGGCTCACCGGGAGGGTCCGGAAGCGGTCCATGACGCCCCGGTGGGTGTCCTGGGCGGCCTGGAACATGCCGTTCATCAGGCCGCCCGCGGCCGTCGCGACCAGCAGGCCCGGGACGAGGAAGGCGCGGTAGTCGGCGCCGGGCATGGCGAGGGCGCCGGCGAGGACGTACCCGAAGAAGAGCAGGAAGACGACGGGCATCGTCTGGGTCATCACGGTGAGGGCGGGGGCGTGCCGGATCCGCCGCAGGTTGCGGCCGACCAGGGCGGCCCCTTCGAGGGCGAGGGCGTTCACGCGGCGGTCTCCTTCCGTCCGGTGAGGCGCAGGAACACCTCGTCGAGGGTGGGCGGACGCAGCGAGGCGTCGACGATGCGGATGCCGGCGGCGTCGATCTCGCGGACCAGCCGGGGCAGGGTGAGGGCGGGGTCGGTGCTGATCGCGCCGACCGTGCGGCGCTCCGGGTCCAGGTCCGGCGCCGAGCCGGTCAGCCGGTCCAGGACGGCCGCGGCGGGCTCCAGCGGCCCGGGCCCGGCGAGGACGACCTCGGCCCGGCTGCCGACGAGCGCCTTCAGCCCGGCCGGGGTGCCCCGGTGGGCGGCCCGGCCGTCCTCGACGAGGACGATCTCGTCGGCGAGCCGGTCGGCCTCCTCCAGGTACTGGGTGGTGAGCACCACGGTGGTGCCCTGCCGGGCGAGCCCCCGGACGGCGTCCCAGACGGCGCCCCGGCTGCGCGGGTCGAGGCCGGTGGTCGGCTCGTCGAGGAAGAGGACCGGGGGGCGGCCGAGCAGGCAGGCCGCGAGGTCGAGGCGGCGGCGCATGCCGCCGGAGTAGGTGCGGACGAGCCGGTCCGCCGCCCCGGCCAGGCCGAACTCCTCCAGGACCTCGTCGGCCCGGGCGCGCGGCAGGCGCAGCAGCCGGGCGAAGAGGCGCAGGTTCTCGGCGCCGGTGAGGTCGCCGTCGACGGAGGCGTACTGGCCGGTGACGGCGATCCGCCGCCGCACCCCGGCCGGGTCGCGCACCAGGTCGTGGCCGGCGATCCGGGCGCCGCCGGCGTCGGGCGCGAGGAGCGTGGTGAGGATGCGGACGGCGGTGGTCTTGCCGGCGCCGTTGGGGCCGAGCAGGCCGCAGACCGTGCCCTCGGGGACCGCGAGGTCGAGCCCGCGCAGCGCGCGGACCTCGCCGTACCGCTTCTCCAGACCCTCACTAAGTACAGCGTACGTAGTTGTCATGGGGAGACCGTACCGCACTACGTACGGTGTACGTAACTACGATGGAGGCGAGGTGATGAGATGGCGGGCCGAGCGGCCGAACCCGAAGTGATCTGGGCGCGCCCCGAGCGCGCGGGCCGCGGCCCCAAGCCCGCCTTCAGCAGACAGGACGTGGTCGACACCGCCGTGCGCCTCGCGGACGCCGACGGCATCGACGCGGTCTCCATGCGGCGCATCGCCGCCGAACTCGGCTGCGGCACCATGTCGCTGTACAACTACGTCCCCCGCAAGGAGGACCTGTACGAGCTGATGGTCGACGCGGCCAGTGCCGAGTACGCCTTCCCGGAACGGCCCAGCGGCGACTGGCGGGCCGACATGACCGAGCTGGCGTACCAGACCCGCGCGATCATGTACCGCCACCCGTGGCTCTCCCGGGTGATGACCACCGCCTACGGCTTCAGCCCGAACGCCCTGCGCTACCTGGAGTGGTGCCTCGGCTGCCTGGAGCCGCTCGACGTGCCCGCCGGGCTCAAGATGCAGCTCATCGCGCTGGTCAACGGCACGGTGATGGCGACCGTCCGCAACGAGCAGGCCATGGCCGAACGCGCCCGCGGACTGCCCTGGTCCGAGGCGGAGGAGCAGGCCGTGCGCGGCGCCTACCTCATGGGCCAGGTGGCGAGCGGCCGGTACCCGCACCTCGCGGCGCTGCTCGCCGAGTCCGCCGCCCCCGCCGACCCGGAGGAGGTCTTCGCGATGACCCTCGCGCGGCTCCTCGACTCCTTCGACCCCGCCCGCCCCGTCACAGGAGCATGAACTGGCCCTCCGGGCCCTCCTCCTGATGGTCGAGCACCGACGCCGGCCGGCGCGCCCGGTCCGGCACCGGCAGCACCCCGGCCGCGCGCAGCGCCGCCCGGCCCGGCCCGCCGCCGGCGGTGAACGGCGCGCGCTCCGCCTCCCGCGCCCCGAGCAGCGCCAGGACGGTGATCAGGTCGAGGAGCTCGGAGGTCCACTCCTGCGGCCAGGCGGACGGGCCGATCGCCTCCAGGGTGCCCGCCCCGGCCGGCGCGGTCCGCCGGGCGAACCACTGCTCCAGGACCCGCGCCCCGCCCACCCGGTACTCCCAGGCCGCCGCGGGGACGGGGGAGACGCGGCCCTCGCCGACGCTCAGCACCTCACCCTCGGAGTCGTACGAGAGCGATTCCGGGCGCGGCGGGAAAGCCGCCCGCACATAGGGGCGCCGCCCGCCCGGCAGCCGAGGCCGCGTCCCCGTCAGCGCGCCCCGCGCCTGGACGTCCAGCAGCTCCCGCCCGAGCGCCGTGCCCGCCGCCCACGCCTCCGGGTCCGCCGGGAGCGGCACCCGGCAGCCGGCCGGGGAGGGGACCGCCGCCGCGACGGTCCAGGCCAGCCACCGGACCGGGTCGGCCGGCCCGTACCGCTCCCGGAGGAAGCCGAGCAGCCCCGGCGCCAGGTTCGGCTCCTCGCCGCCGGGCCGCCGGAAGAGCGGCCGGATCCGGCCCGGACGGCCCGCCGGGGAACGCCCCTCGGGCAGCGCGCCCGTCACGAGGAGCGGCGGCCCGGCCGCCCCCGGCACGTACCCCTGCTCCACGGCGAAGAGCTGCGGCCCGCCCGCCACCCGCCACAGCTCCGGGCGGGCGGCGTCGATCAGCCGGTGGTCGGGAAGCAGCCACTGCTCGTCGAAGGGCCCGGACGCCACCCGCACCGGCTCGGGACAGGGCCCCGTCTCGCGGGCGAACCGCCCGGTCCCGGTCCGCTGCCCCGGCAGCGCGGCCACCGCCGTCCCCGTCGTCCGCGCCCGGCTCGGCCGGAACAGCGCCTCCCGCTCCCCGCCCTCCGCCGCGACCAGCCGGTCCCACCGGGCCCGCAGCGTACGGACGTCGGGCGCGAGGACCCACGCCCGCCCGAACCGCAAGGGCGCCACCGACCACGGCATCACCTCGTCGAGCAGGGGCACGTCGTCGTCCGGCCACGGAACCGGCGGGCGGGAGGCTTCCGTCACGCCCCGCATGCTAATCCGTCACGCCCCGCACGCCCACGAGTGCCGTCCGCGCGGGACCGGCACCGGCCGGGCCGGTTCCCGGGCGGGCGTCAGTGCGCCTCGACCGTCACCGTGAAGGAGAAGCGGTCGCCGCGGTAGCGGATGCGGGCGACGTCGACGACGCGGCCGTCCTCGCCGTAGGTGACGCCGGTGTAGTGGAGGATCGGGGAGAGCAGGGGGACCCGGAGGAGTTCGGCCGTCTCCGGGTCGGCGAGGCGGGCCTCGACGGTGTCGGTGATCCGGCTGATCCGCACCCCGACGACGTCCCGGAGCACCTTGGTCATCGGCCAGCGCTCCAGGTCGGCCGGGTCGATGGCGGCGGCGAACTCGGGCCGGACCGCGTTCTCCGCCCAGTTGGTCGGCTCGTCGCTCTCGCCGTCGGCGCGCAGCCGGCGGTACGTGGCGACCTCGGCCACGTCCGGGAAGTACTCGGCGAGTTCGCCGGGCACCGGCTCCGGGCCGTGGCCGAGGACCGTGGTCCGCTCGCCGGACTGCTGGGCCACGATCGCGTCGATCGAGCCGAGCAGCCGGCGCGGGGCGGAGCGCCGGGCGCCCGGCTCGATGAAGGTGCCGCGCCGCCGGTGCCGGCTGATCAGCCCCTCCTCCTCCAGCTCCTTCAGGGCCTGGCGCATGGTCAGCACGCTGACGCCGTAGTGCGCGGCGAGCTGCTCCTCGGTGGGCAGCCGCAGCGAGGCGTCGGGCGTGCGCCCCAGTATGGAGGCGCGCAGGGACTGCGAGACCTGGTACCACAGCGGGAGCTTGCGGTTCAGGACCAGCGAGTCGGGGGCGAAGGCGGTCACGGGGTTCTCCGTACGGCGACGCGGCGGGGCGGGCTGAAGCAGGACTCTACGGCCGGAAATGACGCTCCAGACCCTGCCACACGTCGTCGTAACCCCGCTGGAGGTGGTCGGCTCCGGCCGCCTGCGCGGTCGCCGTCACCGGCCAGCGGGTCTCGAACATGAAGGCCAGGCCGTCGTCGATCTTCTGCGGCTTCAGCTCGGCGGCGCTCGCCCTGTCGAAGGTCTCCCGGTCGGGGCCGTGCGCGGACATCATGTTGTGCAGCGAGCCGCCGCCCGGCACGAAGCCCCCCTTTCCGGCCGTCTTGGCGTCGTACGCGCCCTCGATCAGGCCCATGTACTCGCTCATCACGTTCCGGTGGAAGTACGGCGGCCGGAAGGTGTCCTCGCCGACCAGCCAGCGCGGGGCGAAGACCACGAAGTCGACGCCGGCCAGGCCGGGGGTGTCGGAGGGCGAGGTGAGGACGGTGAAGATCGACGGGTCGGGGTGGTCGTAGGAGATCGTCCCGATGACGTTGAAGCGGCGCAGGTCGTAGACGTACGGGGTGTGGTTGCCGTGCCAGGCGACGACGTCGAGCGGCGAGTGGCCGTACGTCGCCGTCCAGAGGTTGCCGCAGAACTTGTTGACCACCTCGACCGGGCCCTCGACGTCCTCGTAGGCGGCGACGGGGGCGCGGAAGTCCCGGGCGTTGGCGAGGCCGTTGGCGCCGATCGGGCCGAGGTCGGGGAGCTGGAAGGGCGCGCCGTAGTTCTCGCAGACGTAGCCGCGCGCGGTCTCGTCCAGCAGCTCCACGCGGAAGCGGACGCCGCGCGGGACCAGCGCCACCTCGCCGGGGCGGGCGGCCAGCAGGCCCAGCTCGGTGCGGAGCAGGAGGCCGCCGTGCTCGGGGACGATCAGCAGCTCGCCGTCCGAGTTCCCGAAGACCCGCTCCATGGGGGCGTTGGCGTGGTAGAGGTGCACGGCCATGCCGGTGCGCTGGGCCGCGTCGCCGTTGCCGCCGAGGGTCCACAGGCCGGCCAGCCAGTCGGTGCCCGGCGCCGGGTCCGGCAGCGGGTCCCAGCGCAGCCGGTTGGGGTCGGCGACGGTCTCGGTGAACGGCGCGGTGCGCACGGCGCCGTTGTCGGTCCTCACGAACGGCGGGTGGGCCGCCGAGGGCCGGATCCGGTACAGCCACGAGCGGCGGTTGTGCGCCCGCGGCTCGGTGAACGCGCTGCCGCTGAGCTGCTCGGCGTAGAGCCCGAGCGGGGCGCGCTGCGGCGAGTTGCGGCCCTCCGGCAGGGCGCCCGGGAGCGCCTCCGAACCGTGCTCGTTGCCGAATCCGGTGCTGTAGGTGAGCGCCTCGGCCGTCTTCCTGGCCTGCTCGGTCGTCATCGCCCGCTCCTGTCCTGAACCCTCGGGCCGCACCCGTGTCCGTGCCCGCGAAGGGAATCCTATGGACGACCGTAGGATTCCGCGCCGCTCCCGTCAACGGGGCGGGCGTGCCGGTCCTCGTGACCGGTGCCCGCGCGGCGGGGGCGACACGGCGGACGGCGGCTCCGCTCCCGCGGCCGTGCCGCGGCCCCGGAGGCCCGTCTCCGCGCTTCCGGCCGTGCTCGCCGCGACCCCCTCCGCCGGGCGCGCGCGGGGCGGTTCGTCCACCGGGCGCACGAGGGGCGGCCGGCTCCCGTCCTTCGCGCCGGTGACCGCGTACGCGCTCGGCGGCGCGGGGGCGCTCGTCGCCCGAACGGGGACGGGGCGGCATCATGGACCCCGTGCCCCAGACCAGCCCGCACGGCCCTCCGTCCGCGCTCCGCCGCACCCCCGTCCAGCAGCGCAGCGCCGAACGGCTCGCCCGCATCCTCGACGCCTGCGCCGGCCTCCTCGACGAGACCGGCTACGAGCAGCTGAGCACCCGTGCCGTCGCCGTCCGCGCCGGCGTCCCGATCGGCTCGGTCTACCGCTTCTTCGGCAACAAGCGGGCGATGGTCGCCGCCCTCGCCCACCGCAACCTCGACCGGTACGCCGAGCGGATCTCCGCCCGCTTCGCGAGCGCCCCGGCCCTCGACGCGCGCGGCGCGATCGACGGCGTCCTCGACGAGTTCCTCGCGATGAAGCGGAGCGTGCCCGGCTTCGCCCTCGTCGACTTCGGCGTCCCGGCCGCCGAGGAGGCCGGGGGAGGGGCCGCCGAGGACCCCAACGGGCTGGTCGCGGAACGGATCTGCGGCCTCCTCGCCGCCCACCTCGGCCGGCCCGCCGACGAGACGCTGCGGCGCAAGGTCCTCGTCGGCGTCGAGGCCGCCGACACCCTCGTCCGCCTCGCCTTCCGCGCCGACCCCGAGGGCGACCCCGCCCTCGTCGACGAGACCCGGCAGCTCCTCCACGCCTACCTCGTCCCCTCGCTCTCCTCCTGACCGCCGGCGGTACGCGCCGCCGCACCCCTCCCCGACGTGCCTACCGGTCGGTATGCTCACCGCGAGCCGCCCCGCCGCCCCGCCGTCCACGGGAGACCGCATGCCCACCGCCCCGCGCATCTGCCCCCTCTGCGAAGCGACCTGCGGACTCGTCCTGACCCTCGACGGCGGCCGGGTCACCGGCGCCCGCGGGGACCGCGACGACGTCTTCAGCCGAGGCTTCGTCTGTCCGAAGGGCGCCGCCCTGCCCCAGGTCGACGCCGACCCCGACCGGCTGCGCACCCCGCTCGTCCGCGAGAACGGCGCCCTGCGGGAGGCGAGCTGGGAGGAGGCCTTCGACACGATCGCGGCGAGGATCCGCCCGCTGATCGAGGACCACGGCCCCGACGCCCTGGGCATCGTCCTGGGCAACCCCAACGTCCACACGATGGCCGGAGCGCTCTACCCGCCGCTCCTCCTCCGCGCCGCGGGCACGAGCAACCTCTTCACCGCCTCCACGCTCGACCAGATGCCCAAGCACGTCTCCAGCGGCCTCCTCTTCGGCGACCCCTTCGCCGTCCCCGTGCCCGACCTGGACCGCACCGGCCACCTCCTGGTCGTCGGCGCCAACCCGCTGGACTCCAACGGAAGCCTGTGCACCGCCCCCGACTTCCCCGGCCGGCTCGCCGCGCTGCGCCGGCGCGGCGGCACCCTCACCGTGGTCGACCCCCGCCGCACCCGCACCGCCCGCCTCGCCGACCGCCACCTCGCCCCCCGCCCCGGCACCGACGCCCTCCTCCTCGCCGCCCTCGTCCACACCCTCTTCGCCGAGGACCTCGCCGCCCCCGGACCGCTCGCCGACCGCACCGAGGGCATCGACCGGGTGCGGGACGCCGTGCGGGAGTTCACGCCCGAGGCCGTCGCCCCCGTCTGCGAGCTCGACCCCGGCACCATCCGCGCCGTCGCCCGGGAGCTCGCCGCCGCGCCCGCCGCCGCCGTCTACGGGCGGATGGGCAGCTCCACCGTGGCCCACGGCACCCTCGCCAACTGGCTCGTCGACGTCCTCAACGTCCTCACCGGCAACCTCGACCGGCCCGGCGGCGCCCTCTTCCCCCGCTCCGCCACCGCCCCCGCGCCCCGCCCCGCCGGGCCCGGCCGCGGCTTCGTCCTCGGCCGCCGCCACAGCCGCGTCTCCGGGCACCCCGAGGTCAAGGGGGAGTTCCCGCTCGCCGCGCTCGCCGAGGAGATCGACACCCCGGGGGAGGGCCGCGTCCGGGCGGTGATCACCATCGCCGCCAACCCCGTCCTCTCCGCCCCGGACGGGCTCCGGCTCGACGCCGCCCTCGACGGCCTCGACCTGCTGGTCTGCGTCGACCCCTACCTCAACGAGACCACCCGCCACGCCGATGTCCTGCTGCCCCCGCCGCCGCCCTCCCAGAGCGCCCACTTCGACTTCGCCTTCAACGGCTTCGCCGTCCGCGACCAGGTCCGCTACACCCCGGCCGCCGTCCCCCTGGAGGCCGGCCGCATGGACGAGTGCGAGATCCACGCCCGGCTCGTCCTCGCCGTCTCCGGCATGCACGGGGCCCCGCCGTCCGCCGTCGACGACCTCGCCGTCGACACCACCCTGGCCAAGGCCGTCACCCAGCCGCACTCGCCCGCGTACGGCGCCGACCCCAAGGAGTTCGCCGCCGGGCTCACCGGGGCGAACGGGGCCGAGCGGCGGCTCGACCTGATGCTGCGCCTCGGCCCGTACGGCCTCACCCTCGACGAGCTGAAGGCCCACCCGCACGGCATCGACCTCGGCCCCCTCAAGCCCCGCCTGGACGAGGTCCTGAAGACCCGCAGCGGCCGGATCGAGCTCCTCCCCGACCCGATCGCCGCCGACCTGCCCCGGCTGCGGGCCGCCCTCGCCGCCGTACCGGAGCCGGGAACCCTCCGGCTGGTGGGCCGCCGCCACCTGCGGTCCAACAACAGCTGGCTGCACAACACCCCCGCCCTCACCGGCGGTTCGAACCGCTGCACCCTCCAGGTGCACCCGGACGACGCCGGCCGGCTGCGGCTCGCCGACGGCGCCCCCGCCCGGATCAAGGGCGCGGGCGGAGAGCTGACGGCGGAGGTCGAGGTCACCGACGCGGTACGGCCCGGGGTCGTCAGCCTGCCGCACGGCTGGGGCCACGACCGGCCCGGCACCCGGCTCGCCGTCGCCGCCGCCCGCCCCGGCGTCAACGTCAACCAGCTCCTCGACGGCACCCTGCTCGACCCGCTCTCCGGGACCGCGGTCCTCAACGGCTTCCCCGTCGAGGTGGCCCCCCTGGAGCCGGCTCCCCTGTCGTGACCTGGGGTTTTGCTCGTATTGCTCACGCGCCGACCCCTTGTTGAGGCCGGAAGGAGGCACCTACGGTCATCCGGACCGCCGCTCGGCGGCTGTTCAACGGTGAACGTGAGGTGCCTCCATGCTGACCGTCCTCGGCTTCGTCATGATCGCGACCTTCCTGGTCCTGATCATGACGAAGAAGATGTCGCCGATCGCGGCGCTCGTCCTCGTCCCCGCCCTCTTCTGCGTCGCGGTCGGGCAGGGCGCGCAGCTCGGCGACTACGTCATCGACGGCGTGGGCAAGCTGGCCCCCACCGCGGCGATGCTGATGTTCGCGATCGTCTACTTCGGCGTCATGATCGACGTGGGCCTCTTCGACCCGATCGTCCGGGCCATCCTGCGCTTCTGCAAGGCCGACCCGGTGCGCGTGGTGGTCGGCACGGCGGTGCTCGCCGCGATCGTCTCCCTCGACGGCGACGGCTCCACCACCTTCATGATCACCGTCTCGGCGATGTACCCGCTCTACAAGCGGCTCGGCATGAGCCTCGTCGTCCTCACCGGCGTGGCGGCCACCGCCAACGGCGTGATGAACACCCTGCCCTGGGGCGGCCCCACCGCCCGCGCCGCGACCGCGCTCAAGCTCGACGCCGGTGACATCTTCGTCCCGATGATCCCGGCCCTCGCGGTCGGCCTGCTCTTCGTGATCGCCCTCGCGTACGTCCTCGGCCGCCGCGAGCGCAAGCGGATCGGCTACCTCACCCTCGACGAGGCCCTCGCCGGCGGGACGGCCGGCGGCGAGACCGTCCTGGTGGGCGCCGGCGGCGCAACGGCCGGGGCCGGGGGCCGCCGGACGAAGCGGACGGCCGGTACGGCGGGCGCCCCCGCCGGGACGGACCCGGGCGCGGACCCGGGCGCGGACGCGGGTACGGACGCGGACACGGGCGTGCCGGGCGACGGCTCCGGGACCCCCGGCTTCCAGGGGCTCGACCCGCACCGCGCCACCCTGCGGCCCCGGCTGTACTGGTTCAACGCGACCCTGACCGTCGCCCTGCTGACCGCGATGATCCTCGAACTGCTGCCGATCCCGGTCCTCTTCCTCCTCGGCGCCGCCCTCGCGCTCACCGTGAACTTCCCGCGCCCCGCCGAGCAGAAGGAGCGGCTGGCCGCCCACGCGGACAACGTCCTCAACGTCGCGGGCATGGTCTTCGCCGCCGCCGTCTTCACCGGCGTCCTCACCGGCACCGGCATGGTCGGGCACATGGCCGACTGGCTGGTGGGCGCCATCCCGGACGCGCTGGGTCCGCACATGGCGATCGTGACCGGCGTGCTGAGCCTGCCGCTCACCTACTTCATGTCGAACGACGGCTTCTACTTCGGCGTGCTGCCCGTCCTCGCCGAGGCCGGCGCCGCCCACGGCGTCTCGTCGCTGGAGATCGCCCGCGCCTCGCTGGCCGGCCAGGCCCTGCACATGTCGAGCCCGCTCGTCCCGGCCGCGTACGTGCTGGTGGGCCTGGCGAAGGTGGAGTTCGGCGACCACACCCGCTTCACGGTGAAGTGGGCGGCGCTCACCTCGCTGGTCGTCCTCGCGGCGGCGGTCCTCTTCGGGATCGTCTGAGCCGGGCCGGGCGGGCCGGGGCCGGACGGGCGGGGACCGGCCGGTCCGGGGCCGTCCCTCCGCCGGCTGGGCCGGACGGGGGAGGGACGGGGCGGCGCGCGCATGTCGTCACCGTTCGTGTCCCTGATGTGACGGATAGTCGGATTATCGGTTGAAATGTCCGACGACGTCCTCATGGAGGCACCCGTATGTTCGCTCGTACCGCCCGGCCCCTCGCCGCCGCGTCCGGTCTCGCCCTCGCCGGCCTCGCCCTCCTGGGCGGCGCCCCGGCCGCGTACGCCGCTCCCGGCGACAACGGCGACGTGAAGATCCACAAGTCGACCACCCCGAAGACCGACCCCAAGAACGAGCCGAAGGTCTGCGAGTTCTACCTCGTCGGCTTCAACTTCGATCCGGACCAGTGGGTCACGTGGGAGATCATGCCCCAGCCGGACGGCAACTCCGACGCCGCCCTGAGCGGTTCGCTCAAGCTCACCGACGGCACGGGCCGCACCGATGACCTCAAGCTGGCCGACGGCATGTACAAGCTCACCTGGAACATCGAGGGCGGGAGCGGCGCCGGCAAGCACAAGGTCTTCAAGGTCGACTGCCCGGACGGGGGCAACGGCGGCAACGGCAACGGCGGTCACGGCCACCACAAGCCCCCGCACGGCCCGGTCGGCGCCGGCGGCGGCGGCAGCGCCGTGATCGCGGCCGAGGAGGACTCCTCCGCCTTCGGCGTCGGTGCCGCCGTCGCCGCCGGCCTCGCCGGCACCGTCGGTCTGGTGCTGATCCGCCGTTCGCGCCGCCGCAACGATGGCGCGGCGTAAGGCCCGTCTCACGCGCCGGCAGCGGCGGCTCCTCCGGCTCACCAGGACCGTGGCGGTGGCCGCGGTCCTGGTGACCGGGGGAGCGTGGTGGGCCGGGGACGGGGGCCCCGCCGACGGGCGGCCCGTCGCCGGGGCCGACGCCAAGCCCGTCCCCGGGGCGGCGGGCGAGGGGTCCGCCCCCGGCGCCCCGGCGGCCGGCGGCGAGGACGGCTCCGGCCCGGGGGCCGGGCCCGGGGGCCGTACCGACGCCGGGGACCGGAGCGCCGCCGCGGGCCGGGCCGACGCCGGGACGGGCCGCGCCGGGGCGCCCGCCGCCCGGCCGCGGAAACCGGCGCCGCCCCCCGCTCCTCCCGCCCCGCTCACCCGCTCGCGCCCCACGCTCCTCGCCGTGCCCGCGATCACCGTCGAGGCGCCCGTTCTGGACCTGGGGCTCGACCGGCAGGGCCGGCTGGACGTGCCCCCGGTCGACGACCCGCGGAAGGCCGGCTGGTACGCGCGCGGCCCGTCGCCCGGCGAGCGCGGCACGGCCGTGGTGGTCGGCCACCGGGACACGCGGACCGGGCCGGCCGTCTTCCTCGACCTCGGCTCCCTCGGCCCCGGCAACACCGTCCGGGTCGCCCGGGCCGACGGGCGGGTCGCCGTCTTCACCGTCGACCGGGTCCGCACCTACCCGAAGTCCGCCTTCCCCGACGAGGAGGTGTACGGCTCCACCGGCCGGCCCGAACTGCGCCTGCTGACCTGCGGCGGCGCCTACGACCGCGAGTCCGGCTACGACGCGAACATCGTCGTCTTCGCCCACCTCACCGACGTCGACAAGACCCTCTGAACGACGGGGCCGCGCCGCCCCCTCGCCGGCTCCCGCGAGGGGTCCGCGCCGCCCCCGCGTCCGGTACCGTCGGCCCCGTCCCGGGCCGGCCGGCGTCCGGCGCGGGCCCCCGCGCCGTCCGGGGCGCGGCGGGCCGCCGCGCGATGAGACCCGCCCCACTCCGGCAGGCCCTGGCGCCCTAAAACTATCAGCGCTAGTTTGGGGCGGCGGGGCCGAGCCGCTCGGCCCCGCCGCAGGCGCGCGGTCGAGTGGAGAGGGATGGGGAAGCTGATGAAGGCCCACGACGCGATGTACATCGGTGGGGAGTGGCGCCCCGCGGCCACCTCCGGGACGATCCCCGTCGTCGATCCCGCCACCGAGCAGGTCATCGCCCATGTCCCCGCCGGCACCGCCGAGGACGTCGACGCCGCCGTGCGCGCCGCCCGGGCCGCGCTGCCCGGCTGGGCCGCCACCCCGCCCGCCGATCGCGGCGGCGCGCTCGGCG